>JBEKCN010000010.1:0-12801 GCA_050014855.1 Streptosporangiaceae bacterium
AAGCTTATCTTGAATCGGGCTTGCGAGAACACTTAGGTCTTCCGCAACAAGAATTAGAACATAAGCCGCGCGATCTGGACAGCACGGACGAGGACCGATGTATAGCACGGCGGAGAGATGACGAGAAGCAGCGCCGCATTCTTTGATCTCGACAAGACCCTCATCTCGAGATCAAGCACGCTGGCGTTCAGCCGGCCCTTCTACCGGGACGGCTTGATCTCACGCGCGGCGATGATCCGCGGGACCTTTGCCCAGGCTGTGTTCCAGCGAGCCGGCGCGAGCCCCGGGCGGATGGAACGTATCCGCGTCCAGGCAGGCCAGCTATGCCGCGGCTGGCAGGCGGAAAGGGTACGGGAGATCGTCAGGGAGAATCTCGATGAAATTATCGTTCCGCATCTGTACGCGGAGGCGCGGGGCCTGGTGTCCGGGCACCGCGAGGCAGGCCGGGACGTCATCGTGGTCAGTGCGTCGGGGCACGAGGTCGTAGACCCGATCGCCGCGCTGCTCGGCGCGGACACCGTGATCGCGACCCAGATGGTGATCGCAGACGGCCGGTACACCGGCGATTTCGCTTTCTACGCCTACGGCGAGGCAAAGGCCGTGCGGATCGGGCGGCTGGCCGCCGAGCGCGGATACGAGCTGGCTGATTCCTACGCCTACAGCGACTCCATCACCGATCTGCCGATGCTCGAGGCGGTGGGTCACCCCACCGCGGTCAACCCCGACCGGGCGCTGCGGCGGGCCGCGATCCAGCGGGGCTGGCCGGTACTGTCCCTTGCGTCCCCGCCCGGCGGCCCCCGGGTGCCCGGGTGAGTTGCGAAAATCTTCGCCGCGCATTCGCTAAACCAGCAGTTCAGGGCATGTGAAGAGGCCTACTGATCGATGTCACGAATTGGTCACGTCAAGGCCTTTTCAAGCGCTGCCATTCGTCGTAGAAAGGAGGTACGGACACCGAAACGTCCGGGCACGGCAGCCGGGAACCCGCGCGCGATCAGCCACGAGAGGCTTGCCGTCCAGGAACGCCGGAGACGTCTTAGCGCCCACACCGGCGCAGGCGGAGGCGGCGACCTGGCCGGCAAAAGAAAGAGGTGCACGCCTGGTACCGCGGCATCAGTGCATTGCGACGGCGCCCCTCCGGGGGCGCCGTTCGCGTACCAGGACGCCAGGGCCGCCTACTGGTCACGGAACGTTGCCACTCCGCTGCGGACCGCCATAAGCACGCCTTCCCAGCCCTAGCTGCGCGTATGCCAGCGAACAGGGTTGTGATCTTGCCCTTGCGCCGGACCGTCGATAGCGCTGAACTGGTGGCGGACGCACGTTGCCGATGAGGCATGACGAGCCGCGTGCGTGCCACCCGGCATCACGCTCAAACTTCGCGGCAGCAGGTGAGGAGGCAGTTATTTCATCGCACTGGTGAAACGATTTTAGCCAGGCGGCAAATTACCTCAAACACCGCGAATGCCGCGAGTCGGCGAACGTTACAGCTCGCCTTATACAGTTCGCGTTAGAACGGAGTCAGCGTTGACCAAAGAGACTCTTTCCAATCTGCTGCAAGAATCGCGTCGATTCGACCCGCCACCCGAACTCGCCGCGCACGCCAACGTGACGGCCGACGAATATTCAGAGGCCGCGGCCGATCACCTCGGCTTCTGGGCGGACAAGGCCCGGCGGCTCACCTGGGACCAGCCGTGGGACCAGGTCCTGGACTGGTCGCATGCGCCGTTCGCCAAGTGGTTCACCGGCGGCAAGCTCAACGCCTCGGTCAACTGCGTCGACCGGCACGTGGCCGCCGGCCACGGCAGCAGGGTCGCGTACTACTGGGAAGGCGAGCCAGGCGACGAGCGGGTCATCACGTACGCCGAGCTCAAGGACGAGGTCTGCCGCGCAGCGAATGCCCTCACCGAACTGGGCGTGCGCAAGGGCGACCGGGTGGCGATCTACATGCCGATGATCCCGGAGACCGTGGTCGCCATGCTGGCGTGCGCCCGCCTGGGCGCTCCGCACATGGTGGTCTTCGGCGGGTTTTCCGCGGACGCGCTGAGTTCCCGGATCCTCGACTGCGACGCGCGCACGGTCATCACCGCCGATGGCGGGTACCGGCGCGGGAACGCGACTGCGCTCAAGCCCGCCGTGGACGAAGCCCTGAAGTCCTGCCCGGACGTCCGCTCGGTGCTGGTAGTCCGCAGGACCGGCCAGGACATTGCCTGGACCGAGGGCCGCGACGTGTGGTGGCACGACGTGGTGGACCGGCAATCCGCCGAGCACACACCGGAGGCGCACGACGCGGAGCACCCGCTGTACGTGATGTACACCTCGGGCACGACCGCCAAGCCCAAGGGCATTCTCCACACGACCGGCGGTTACCTGACCCAGGTCGCCTGGACGCACTACGAGGTCTTCGACATCAAGCCGGAGACCGACGTGTTCTGGACGGCCGCCGATATCGGCTGGGTCACCGGCCACTCGTACATCGTCTACGGCCCGCTGGCCAACGGCGCGACCTCGGTCATGTACGAGGGCACCCCCGACACGCCGGACCGCGGCCGCTGGTGGGAGATCATCAGCAAGTACAAGGCCACCATCCTGTACTGCGCGCCCACCGTCATCCGCATGTTCATGAAGTGGGGGGAGGACATCCCCGCCCAGTACGATCTGTCCAGCCTGCGGCTGCTGGGCTCAGTGGGTGAGCCCATCAATCCCGAGGCCTACGTCTGGTACCGGGAGTACATCGGCGGAGGCCGCTGCCCGGTGGTCGACACCTGGTGGCAGACCGAGACCGGCGCGATCATGATCAGCCCGCTGCCCGGGGTCACGTCGGGCAAGCCCGGCGCGGCCATGAAGCCGCTGCCTGGCATCGTCGCCGACGTCGTCGACGACAGTGGGCAGAGTGTGCCGGATGGCGGCGGCGGCTTCCTGGTCATCAAGGAACCATGGCCGTCGATGCTGCGCACTATCTGGGGTGACGACGAGAGGTACGTCAAGACCTACTGGTCCCGGTTCGACGGGATGTACTTCGCCGGCGACGGGGCCAAGAAGGATACGGACGGCGACCTGTGGCTGCTCGGCCGGGTGGACGACGTCATGCTCGTGTCAGGCCACAACATTTCCACCACCGAGGTCGAATCCGCTCTGGTCTCCCATCCCCGGGTCGCCGAGGCGGCCGTTGTCGGGGCCGCCGACCCGGTCACCGGGCAGGGCATCGTGGCGTTTACGATCCTGCGCGGCGACGGCGAGGTGGACGGCGAGGCCCTGGGCGCCGAGTTGCGCGCTCATGTGGCCGAGGTGCTCGGGCCGATCGCCCGCCCACGGCAGATCCTCGTCGTGGCGGAGCTGCCGAAGACCCGCTCCGGCAAGATCATGCGGCGGCTGCTCAAGGACGTGGCCGAGAACCGGCAGCTCGGTGACGTCACCACGCTGACCGACAGTACGGTCATGGATCTGATCAAGGAACAGCTGCCCACGGCCAAATCCGACGAGTGAGACCAGCCGCCGCTGGTCTCGATGCTGTCTCAGCTGCCTGCGGCGCGGCCTTGGACGGGCCGCGCCGCAGGCGCGGATTAGGCTCGCAGCACGCCGCCCGGCATAATGATCTTTTGCAGCATGATCTGTTGTGGCGCGTACCTCACCGGCGATTGGCACCGGGAACGCTAGCCTTTGAATACAGCGGGCGCCGGGCGAAACGGCTCCGGGCAGCGAGCGCACGATGGGAGAACAATCGATGGCCCAGACCGGAACGCCGCGGCCCCCTGCCCAGACCGGAACGCCGCGGCCCCCTGCCCAGAGCGGAACGCCGCGGCCCCCTGCCAGCGAGCTGTCGCTGGGCGAACTCGTCGCCCAGGCGTCGAAGGACGTCTCCCTGTTGATCCGCGGCGAGCTGAACCTGGCCAAGGTTGAGCTGCGCGACGACCTGCGCCGGATCATCATCGCCGTCGCACTGCTCGGCGTATCCGCCTTCGTCGGCTGCCTGATGCTGGTTCTGCTCTGCTTCGCCTTTGCCTACGGCCTGATGACGCTGGGCATCTGGGACTGGGCGGCGTTCCTCATCGTCGCCGGGGTCTGCCTGCTGCTCATCGCCATCGCCGCGCTGATCGCCGTGCTGCGGGTGCGCGGTGTGACGGGCCTGCGCGAAACCCGCACCTCTGTGCAGGAAACGATCCAGATGCTGCGGGGCGCCACCGACAAGCGCCCGGAGATCGCGGGCAGCGACAAGCGCCCGGAGATCGTGGGCCCGGCGCCGCGGTGAGCACGCCCCGATGACCGTCGCCGCCGATTCGGCCATCCATCTCGACGGGCCCTGGACCCACCGGTCGGTCAGCGCCAACGGCACCCGGTTCCACATCGCGGAAGCCGGTGACGGCCCGCTGGTCCTCCTGTTGCACGGCTTCCCCCAGTTCTGGTGGACCTGGCGGCACCAGCTCGAATCGCTGCCCGGAGCAGGCTTTCGCGCGGTCGCCGCCGACCTGCGCGGCTACGGTGGCAGCGACAAGCCACCGCGCGGCTACGACCTGGTCACGGCGGCGTCCGACGTGGCGGGGCTCGTCCGCGCGCTGGGCGAAGCCAATGCCATCGTGGTCGGCCACGACTGGGGCGGCCTGGTGGCCTGGACGGTCGGTGCGTACTTCCCGAAGGTGGTCCGGCGGCTGGGCGTGGTCTCGGTCGCTCATCCGCTGCGCATGCGCGGGGCCATGTTCACCGAGGCGGTGAGCCGGCACCGCAACGGCCACATGCTCGCCTTCCAGCTGCCGATCATGCCGGAGCGCCAGCTGGTACGCGACAACGCCGAGCTGGTCGGGCGCATGCTGACCGACTGGTCGGCGCCGGGCTGGCCCGATGACCGGACGGCGCAGGTGTATCGCCAGGCCATCCAGATCCCGTCGGTGGCCCACTCGGCCCTGGAGTACTACCGCTGGTTTTTCCGCTCCACGCTGCGTCCCGACGGCATGCGGTACACCCACCGGATGCGGGTGCCCATCCAGGCCCCGACCCTGCAGGTGCATGGGGTCCTGGACACCTGCGTACTGCCGGGCGGCGCGCGCGGCGCCGGACGGCACGTGGAAGGCCCCTATCGGTGGCGGATGATCGACGGGGCCGGCCACTTCCCGCACGAGGAGCAGGCCAGCCGGTTCGACGCCGAGCTGCGCGGCTGGCTGAACGACCCCGAGCCGGAGCGTTGACCGGTCCAGTCAGGTCAGCAAGCGGCGATCCGCGGGACCGGGATACGCGCGGACGGCCCCGCAACGCCCGGCCGCGCGACGGGCTCGGGCGGCCGCTGCCCAAGGGCGCGGTGGGTGAGCCCCGGGTGCCCGATGACCTGGTACTGCCACCGCGCGAAAGCCTGGCCCTGGCCGATGAACTGCTGGCCACCGGGCGCCCTTTCCACGCCCACGAGGTACTCGAGGCGTCCTGGAAGACCGCGCCGCCGGGCGAGCGCGACTTCTGGCAGGGCCTGGCCCAGCTGGCGGTGGGCCTCACCCACGCCCGGCGCGGTAACGCCGCTGGCGCGGTGACCCTGCTGCGGCGCGGCGCGGCGGCCATCCGGCCCTACGCGGCGGCCGATCCGCACGCCGTGCCGGTGGAAAGGGTGGCCGCTGACGCGGAAGCCCTCGCGGACCGCATCACCCGCGACGGCCTGGCTGGGATCCAGCCGGAAACGCTGCTGCTGCAGCTGAGCCGCTGACTTCCCGGGCCGCAGTGCCGCTAGTCGCAGCCTTCGGTAGACACCGGGACGGTGGCGTCGCTGCCCGCACGCGCGTCCGCGGACACCTCGGCGGCGGTGAGCACGAAGCCGGTGTCGGGCACGCCGACTGCGGCCGCGAAGACAACCCCATACACGGTCCCGTTCGGCGCGATCAGCGGGCCGCCGGAGTTACCCGGCTGCACGAGCGCCTTGATCTGGTAGATCTGGCGCGTGACCTGGCTCGTCTGGTAGATGTCCGGGCCCGTGGCGTCCTGGATGCCGCCCACCCGCGCCGGCACGGCGGTGAAGGCATGGTCCAGCGGGTACCCCGCGACCACAGCGTCCGCGCCGATCTGGGCCTGGCCCGCGAAGTCCAGTGGCGTCATGTTGAGGCCGGGCACATCCAGGATCGCGATATCGACCTGAGGGTCGTAGAAGACCACGGTCGCCTGGTAGGCCGACCCGTTCTCCGCGTAGACCTCCAGGCCCTGCGTGACCCCGGCCACGACGTGCGCGTTGGTGATGATGTGGTCCGGAGCGTAGACGAACCCGGAGCCCTCGATCACCCTGGAGCAACTGGGTGCCGTACCCCTGACCTTCACCACCCGGCTGCGGGCGTCCAGGTAGCCGGCGCTGTCCAGCACGGCACTGTCCGGCGGGGCCACCGACAGCACGTGCGCCGACCCGATCCCGCTGAACACCTCGGGGAACGGCCCGCTGGCCAGCAGGCGGCGGAAGTCGGAGAACATCGTCTGCGCCGGACTGGGCATCAGCCGGTCCGTGGTGCGCAGCACCGCGGAGTTGTTCACCTGCGAAACGACCCCGCTGAACGGGGAGGCCACCAGGACCGAGCCGATCACCCAGGCGATGAGCAGCACGGACAGCACGCTGACGGCGGCCCCGCCCACGCTGTCCAGGAAGGCGGCCGGACGCCACGTCATGCGCGACCGCAGCGCAGTGCCGATCGCCGACGCGGCGAACTGCCCGATGATGGCCAGCAGGACGAGGATGATGACGGCCACCAGATCCTGCTGGTTCTGGCCACCGACGATAGCCCGCGCGATCCCGGGGGCGAACAGCGCCCCGGCGACCGCGCCGCCGAGGAAACCGGCGAAGCTCAGGACACCCACGATGAAGCCCTGCCGGTAACCGGAGACGGCGAAGGCGGCAGCGATCACCAACAGCGCCAAATCCAGCAAATCAGCGTGCACGAGCCTTACGGTATCGGGCGATCCTGAGTGCCTGGGAACACTTCGCCCGGTCCACCATCAGCCCGCAGGTCGTGTACAGCCGTGGTGTCCCAGGGCCGCTCCCAGCCCCCGATGGCCAGCAGGCGGTCGACCAGGGCGGCGGTGAAGCCCCAGATGAGCAGTCCCCGGACCCGGAACCCCGGCCCGACCCGCCGGCCGGGCAGCCGGACGGTCACCCGGCAGGCCGGATCGGCCAGCTCGGCGACGCCGATCCGTTCCACCGCCGCCACCTCGCGCGGGTCCACGGCCGAGACCGGGCCCGGGGAGTGCCACCAGGCCAGGACGGGCACTACCCGGAAACCGCTGCGGGATATGTACAGCTCGGGCAGGGTGGCGAGGACCTCGACGGCGGACGGATCCACACCGGCTTCCTCGGCCGCTTCGCGCAGCGCGGCCGCGGCCGGGCTCAGGTCAGCGGGGTCGATGGACCCGCCGGGGAACGCCGGCTGGCCCGGGTGCTGCCGCAGCCCCTGGCTGCGCTGGATGAACAGCAGATCCGGACCGCCCGGGCCTTCGGCGAAGAGGATCAGGACCGCGGACGGCCGCCCACCGGAAGGCGGCGGCTGCAGCGGCGGCGCCACATCCATGCGGGCCGCGGCGGCGGCCAGGTCGGTGAGCCAGCGCGGCGCCGCCGGCGGGAAGCCTGGGGCCTGAGCCGCCTGACCGGCCGCCGTGAGCCGGGCCACCGGATGCTGGAACGCAACTGGACCGGGCTGGCCGGAACGTTGGGGCTCACCACCAGCCGTCACGAGAAGGGCCCGGTCTTGACCAGCTTGGCCGCGACCTCCGGGTCGGTCGGCCCTTCCCCGAAGGACGGGCAGAGCCGGGCCACCCCGCAGGCGCCGCAGGCCGGCCGGCGGGCGTGGCAGACGCGGCGGCCGTGCCAGATCATCCGCTGGGACAGATCCGTCCAGTCTTTCGGGGGGAAAAGCGAGGCCACGTCGGCTTCGATCTTGACCGGGTCCGTGCTCGTGGTCCAGCCGAAGCGCCGGGACAGCCGGGCGAAGTGCGTGTCGACGGTGATGCCCGGGATCCCGAACGCGTTGCCGAGCACCACGTTCGCTGTCTTCCGGCCCACTCCCGGGAGCGTCACGAGATCGGACAGCTTCGCGGGCACCTCGCCGCCGAACCGGTCGCACAGGGCCTGACCGAGCCCGATCAGGCTGTTGGCCTTCGCGCGGAAGAACCCCGTCGACTGGATCATCTTCTCCAGCTCGGCACGGTCGGCCGAGGCGTAGTCCGCAGCCGACCGGTAGCGCGCGAACACGGTCGGGGTCACCATGTTGACCCTCTTGTCCGTGCACTGCGCTGACAAGATGGTCGCGGCGAGTAGCTCCAGCGGCGAGCTGAAGTTCAGCTCGGTGTGCGCGTCCGGGTAGAGCACGGTCAGTTCACGGTAGATGCGGCGCGCGCGCCGGACCAGCGCCGTACGCGACTCAGCTTGGGCGGTCACGGTCATCAGCCTATTGACTGCTGCCGATCCGATGGGCCGCTCGCGCTCAGCGGGCCACCGGACCGGCGGTCAGCTGCCCGTCCCAGCCGCAGGCCGCCGGCTGCCAGCCCGGTCCGGCACAATATCCCCGGGCTCAGTGCACGAATATGTCTAATCGGTCACCTCCGTCACAGCTAGGCTCGGCGTGACAGGACCGGGCCGCCCGGCACCGTGGCCGACGGCGACCGTGAAGCGGCGAGCGGCCGAGGCGCACGAAGGCCTTTCTCCCCGCCGGCGAGGAAGCCGGTACCGTCCGGAAAGTGATCGCGCGGCCTGCCGCGTCATCAGTCCCGAGCGGACTTCATCAGGCGATCGTTTCATTGGGGTGGATCTGTCAGATGTCAATGAAGGTCGAGGGTGATTCCCAGCAGACCTTGAGCTTCTCTCCGAGCTCACCCCAGGAACGAGTTCGACGATCTCCTGTGACCCTCGAGAAAGCCTGCCCGGCCGCCGGCGCAGCGGACCCCGGATCGGGTACCCGGCTCACGCCCGTGATGGCCCAGGCCCGCCGTCACTGGGCGCTGCTCATCCTGCTGGCCGCCGGGCTCGGGCTGCGCGTGGTCACCCAGCTCGCCGACCGGCCCGCCCTGCTCTACATCGACTCGCCCAAGTACCTCACCGCAGGGCTGGAGAAGTACGACCCGCAGGGGTACCGCGACCTGGTGGTCCGGCCGCTGGAATGGGTTGGGAACCTGGCCCTGGTGGCCGCCTTCCAGCACCTGCTCGGCCTGGCCATGGCGGTGGCCCTTTATGTCCTGCTGCTGCGCCGCGGCGTTCCCCGCTGGGCTGCCACCCTCGCCGCCGCTCCCGTCCTGCTGGACGCCTACCAGCTCCAGATGGAACAGACCATCATGCCCGACGTCACCTTCGAGGCCTTCATCGTGACCGGGCTCCTCATCCTGCTCTGGCGCCCCCGGCCGGGCGTGTACGCCGTGGCGCTGGCCGGCCTCGTGTTCGGGACGGCGGCGACCGTCCGCCAGGTGGGCGAGGCACTGATCCTCCCCGCGGTCATTGCGGCCCTGCTGGCGGCGCGCGGCTGGCGGTCCCGGCTGACCACGGCGGGCCTGGCCACGGCCAGCTTCGCGATCCCGGTACTCGTGTACATGACCTACTCGGCGGTCGTCCTGCACGAGCGCTTCGAGCTGTCCGACCAGGGCGACGCGGTTCTTTACGGCCGGGTGGCGGCGGCCGCAGACTGCGCGACGCTGCACCTTCCGGCCGCCGAGCGGGCGCTGTGCCCGACGCCCCAGATAGTGGCGTCCTACGGTGTGGACGGCCTGGTGAACGACCCGTACTCACCGGCCTACACGGCCCCGCCCCCGGTCGGCCTGAGCCGGGCGGAAATCGTCAAGCGGTTCTCCTACGCGGTGCTCGAGCAGCAGCCGCTGCGGGTGGCCGGGGCGATCGCCGGTGACGCGGTGAAGCTCTTCGCGCTGACCAGGGACACGGCCCCCGGGGACACGCCGATCTCCCGGTGGCAGTTCCAGACGACCTACCCGACGTACTCGGACGCGATCACGGTCCCATCCGCGTCCGCGCTGTTCAGCAGCAACGGCGGCGGGGGCGCCCCGGTGGCGGCCCGGCCGCTCGCCGTCTTCCTGCGCGACTATCAGCTGCACGGCGGGTACGCCCCCGGACCGTTCCTGCTGCTGTCGCTGCTCGCGGGGCTGGCCGGAACGGCCCTCGGCCGACGCCGCGGCAATCCGCCCGCCGTCCTGGCCTGCCTGCTGGTCACCGTAACGGGGGTCGCGGTCCTGCTCGGGGCGGACATGTACGAGTTCTCCTGGCGCTACCAGCTGCCGGCCCTGGTGACCTTCCCGGCCGCCGGCGCGCTCGGGGTCACTGTCATTCAGGCCCGGATCCGGCAGGCTCCCGGCCGGAAGAGGAGCGCAGCGAGCGCACCCGATCCCGCAGTAACGTTGGGCAGGTGCCCAGCGAGCCCGAGCAGCCCGACGTCCGGCCCCTTGACTCCCGCGTAATTTACGAGGACCACTGGATCCGGCTGAGGCAGGACCGGATCGAGCGGCGGGACGGCTCCCGCGGCACCTACGCCGTGTTGGAAAAGCCCGACTTCGCGCTGATCATCCCGGCTGAGAACGGCGGCTTTCACCTGGTCGAGGAGTACCGGTACCCGATCCAGCGGCGTACCTGGTCGTTTCCCCAGGGCAACTTTCCGGGCCGCGCGGATGGCGACCCGGCGGAGCTCGCCCGGCTGGAGCTGAGCCAGGAGACGGGATTCCGGGCGCGGGAGCTAACCCGCATCGGTTTCTTCCACTGCTCCCATGGGACCAGTAACCAGGGCTGTCACGTGTACCTGGCTACTGGGCTGGAGCCAGGAGCACCGGACCGGGAACCCGAGGAGCAGGACATGCGCCAGCAGTGGGTCCCGCGCGCCCGCTTCGAGGACATGGTCCGGGCGGAGGCTATCACCGATGATTCCAGCCTGGCCGCCTATACCCTGCTGGTGCTGCACGAGAAGCGTTCCCGGTAGCTCCCGTGCCAGGCTTCATTAGGGAAAAGCAGCGCTGGTTGCGGCGGCACTGGCTGATTACGGCGCTGCTACTGCTCGCGGCGGCCCTGCGGAGCGTGGTCCTTCTCGCCTACCGCCCGGCCCTGATCTTTCCCGACAGCCTGCGGTACCTGCAGGTCGCCGGCCGGTTCGCCGCCGGCCACTGGTCTCCGGACACCATCCGCCCCAGCGGCTACTCGATCCTCATCGCTCCCGCGACCGCGATCCACATGCTGGCCCTGATCCCGCTGGCCCAGCACGTACTCGGGCTGGCCGAGGGCGCGATGATCTACGCGTTGCTCACCCGCCGGGCGGGCCGCCGCTGGCTGGCCGCGCTCGCCGCCGTGCCCATACTGTTCGACCCGCTCCAGCTCGATCTGGAGCAGTACGTCCTCAGCGACGTGTGCGCCGCGTTCTTCGTCACCACCGCCCTGGTCGTGCTGGCGTGGAACGGCAACCGGGCCGGGCGCGGGGCGATGGCCGCGGCCGGGCTGCTGCTGGCCGCCGCCGCCGTGACCCGGGTCGCGGACCTGGTGCTCATCATCCCGGCTGTGCTCTATGTCGCCGTCATCTTCCGGCCGTGGCGGAAGCTGGCCGCCCGCGGCGCGGTCCTGGCCGGCTGCTTCCTGCTGCCGGTCGTGGGTTACGCGGGCTGGTTCGCCGCCGCGCACGGGCCGTGGGGCCTCAGCGATTACAACGGAACCTTCCTGTACGGCCGGGTGGTGCAGTTCGCCAACTGCACCGGGCTGCCGCTGCCGTCCTACGAGCGGCCGCTGTGCCCCACCCAGCCGTCGGCGCAGCGTAACTATGACTTCTACATGTGGTCAGCGAAGTCGCCGCAGTGGCGCTTCGTGCCACCGCCCGGCTTGACCCGGCAGGCGGTGGTGCTCAACTTCAGCCGCCGGATCCTGGCCCACCAGCCGCTCAGCTACCTGGACGCGGTGGGCACCGACATCGTCTACAGCTTCTCTCCGGTCCGCGGGAACGGCCCCGAGCACTACCCGGCCGCCTACCTGAAGTTCCAGGCCGGCTTCCCGCCCTACGACGAGGTGCAGACCGCGCTGAGCAGCTACGGCCACACCGGCCCGGCCGCTGTGCCGCAGCTGACCGCGTTCCTCAGCGCCTACGGCCGGTACTTCTACGTGCCCGGGCCGCTGCTGGCCGCCGGGCTGCTCATCGGCCTGGCGGGCCTGGCCGGGACCAGGCGGTCCCGGCGGCGCGGCCTGCGCTCCGCGGATCTGCTGTTCGCGGCGGGCGCGGTGGCAGCGGTCGCCGGTGCCGCAGCGTCCGCTCCGTTCGACTGGCGCTACCAGCTCCCCCAGCTCACCCTGATCCCGGTGGCCGCCGCGTTCGGGTGGATGGCCCTGGCGAGCTGCGGGCCACCGCACCACGAGCCAGCCGTTCAGCCGGACGGTCCCCCCGCGGCCTCCGCCGCGGGCGAGGACCACTCGCCGGTAATCCGCTTCAGCGGCTCCCACCACAGGCGATTGTCCCGGTACCACCGGATGGTGGCGGCCGCCGCGAAGGATGTCCGGGGCCGGTATCCCATCCCGCGCAGCAGCGAGTCGTCCAGCCAGTAACGGCGGTCGTGTCCCGGGCGGTCGGCGACCGGTACCGCCCTGTCCCAGTCGGCCCCGCAGAGGTCCAGTACGGCCCGATGAGACCAGCCCCGCCGGTCACCAGGATCCTCATGCCCTGATCTATACCGTGCTGACCAGCCTGGGAATCCGGCCAGGTGGCTCGTAACGCCTGGGCATCGCCGGTAACGTCTGCGCATCGGCCTGCGCCGATGGTGCACCGCAGGGCCGCGACGTGCGTCCCTTTATTCGTATCCGGAGTGCAGTGGGAGGGACCGGGCGATGAGCATCACCAC
>JBEKCN010000011.1:0-12547 GCA_050014855.1 Streptosporangiaceae bacterium
ACCGAAGCGGTGCCCAGCTAGGAGGCGTGAGCGTGCTGCACTGGACGAAGGAAGACACCCCGCGCTGGGACGCCGCCAAGCAGCGGCTGTTCGGCCCGGAGGAGCTCGCCGCGACCGGGATGGTGGCGCCCGCGCCGGGATCGCCGATCGCCGACGAATGGTGGCATGTCACCGGCGACGACGGCGAGGTGGCCGGTTACGGCTGGCTGGACAGCGAATGGGGTGACGCCGAGATCACGTTCCTGGTCGGCCGGGACCGCCGCGGGGCCGGCATCGGGGGGTTCATCGTGGACCGGCTCGGGGAAGAGGCCGCCGGGCGGGGACTGAACTACATCTACAACGTCGTCCCGCCGACGCATCCCGACCCGTCCTGGATGACGAGCTGGTTGACCTGCCACGGATTCGCCCCAGGCCACGGCGACCTGCGCCGCCAGGTCCGGCACCCGCGGACAGCCACGCCCTGACCGGCCGGGGTCCAAGCCCCGTCCTTCCGGGCGGGGTTAGCCCGGAAGTTGCGCTAACCGGATGTCTTTGCTGCTCGATGTACCGCCGGATGATGCTCAGCGGCGCACCAGCGCAGGATGCGGCGAAGGAGGACGGCGACCAGGAATGCCCGTGCACTGGCGGGCAGTGTGCTCATGCGCAGCCTGTCCTCGCTGCCGGTCCGGCTGGCCTGGCGCCGCCCGTCGCGGTAACAATGTCTTCGGTGGTTTCCCCGGGCTGCCGGACCGGCCCGCAGGAGGGACGCAGACATGGGCGGCATCGTCGGGCTCGGCGGCGGGATCGGCGCGGCCCGGCTATGGGAGGCGCTGGCCGGACCCGCTCGCGGCGGCCGCGGGCCGCTGACCCTGGTGCTTAACACAGCGAACGACGTGCGGCTGCACGGGCTGCGGATCTGCCCCGACATCGACACCGCGCTCTACGCGCTGTCGGGCCGCCTGGATGCCGGCCGGGGCTGGGGGCTACGCGACGAGTCGTTCCGCTGCCTGGCGGCGCTGGCCGGCCTCGGCGGGGCGCCCTGGTTCCGCCTTGGCGACCTGGACCTGGCCACGCATCTGTACCGGACCGGGCTGCTCCGCGACGGGGCCAGCCTCACCGAGGTGACCAGGAGGCTGGCGGAATCGTCCGGCATCACGGCCCGGATCCTGCCGATGAGCGATGATGATGTGACCACCATGGTCGTGGGCGTGGACGGGCGGCTGCTGCACTATCAGGAGTACCTCGTGCGCGAGCGGGCCGCGCCTGCCGTGCGCGGGGTCCGCTTCGAGGGGATCGGCCAGGCGAGGCCCGCGCCGGGCGTGCTCGCGGCCATCGAATCGGCCACTCACATCGTGCTCGGCCCGGCCAACCCGGTGGCTGGCCTGCTGCCCATCCTCGGTCTGCCCGGTGTGACCGAGACGCTGCGGCAGCACCGGGACCGGGTCACCGCCATCTCGCCCATCGTGGCCAGCACGGCCAGCACCGGCCCGGAGGAGAAGTTGCGCAGTCACAGCCGGGCCGCGCTGCTGGCCTCGATCGGCCTGCCCGCTACGGCGTCCGGGGTGGCCCGGCTCTACCGGGACGTCTGCACCCGGTTCGTCTACGACCCGGCCGACCGCGACGAGGCCGCGCCCATCGCCGCCTACGGCCTGGAGCCGGTGCCCGCGCCCCTGCCGGCCGCCCAGGATGCGGATCCCGCTCCCCTGCTGGCCGCGATCCTGGGGGACAGTCCCTCAGCCCGCGTGACCGGCTAGCTGGCGGCGGGCCCTCGCGCTGGAGATGTCCGCGGCGGAGGTGCTTGCGGTGGAGAGGGCCTGCAGCCCGGGCAGCTTGGCCGCGGTCGCGACGTCGGCGGGGGTGTAGCCCACCGCGACCAGGCCGTCCTCCTGCGGCTCGGCCCACAGGTGGAAGCGGGCCAGCCGCAGCCGTCCGGCCACCGGGTGCACGAAACGCTCCGGCACGCTGCCGCAGTCGGCGATGCTGTCCTGTTCCCAGAGCCGGGCAAATTCAGCCGAGGCCTCCTGCAGCCGGGCCAGCAGCGCGGTCCAGGCGGCCTCGCTGCCGTGCCGGGTCATCGCCGCACGGAGCCGGCCGACGATCAGGGCCGCGCCGTCCTCCCAGTCCGGCCGCAGGTCCCGCAGGCCCGGGTCGGTGAAGTACAGCAGGGCCGCGTTCCGGTTCCGGACCGGGACCGATTCCAGCCCGAACAGAGCGTCGTAGCTGCGGTTGAAGGCCAGGATGTCCCAGCGCGCGTTCTGCACCGCGGCCGGGTACGGCTCCACCTGGCGGAGCAGGGCGTGCAGGAAGGCGGGCACGGTGGTGATCTCGGGCTGGCTGGTGCGTTCCTGCAGTGAGATCATGATTCCCCTGGTCCGCGGCGGGCTCTGGATGGCCGGGAAGCAGCACCCACGTAACTGCCTCTACCGCTATCTACGGGCCAGAGGGCCCCAAGGATCGGTGGTGCGGAGAAAAGCTTCAAACTCCCGGAACGGGCCGGTTCAGGATGTGACCAGTGGCCGCAGGAGCCGGACGGGCGGTGAGCCGTGCGCGAGCATACGGTCGTGGATCTCCGCCTCCGCCGCGTCCGGCTTGACCGCCCGCAGCTCACCGGCCAGGTCGGCGACTTCGGTGAACCCGACGTAGTAGGTGGACAGCTGGGCCGAGGTGAGCAGGGCACGGCGCCATTTGCCTGCTGCCTCGCCCTCCTCCTGGTATCCGCGCCCGGTCATCAGCGCCATGGCCTCGCCTTCGGTCATGCCGTGCCCGTGCACCCGGGCGTCCAGGATGGCGTTGATGATCATGCGGAGCTGCATCTTGAGCTGCTGCATCCGGACCGCGCGCGGATCTCCTTCGCCGGGATAGCCGTGCTCCGCCATGACCTGCTCGGCGTAGACCGCCCAGCCTTCCACGAACGAGCCGGACCGCAGCGCGGCCCGGATCGCCGTGGCGGAGCCGCTGAACCTGCGGGAGTGCTGGAGCTGCAGGTAGTGGCCCGGCATCGCCTCGTGGACCATCAGGTTGTGCAGCATGTTCCGGTTGTATTCGCGGTAGAACGAGGCGACCCGCTGCGCCGGCCAGTCCGCTGGGGTGGGGGAGATGGCGATGAAGGTCGGCATCGGCGCCGTCTCCAGCGGCCCGGGCGAATCGCAGTAGGCCACCGCGACGCCGCGGTCGATCTCCGGCATCTCGATCACCTCGACCGGGTCGTCGAACATCGAGACCAGCCGGTTCTGCCGGACGAAGGAGGTCTGTGCGGCGAGCGCGCTGCGGCCGAACGGCAGGATGTTCGTGTCATCGGGCGCCTCGGTGGCCAGCTGGCCGAGGACCTCCCGGACGACCGGATCGCTCTGGCCCGCCGCCCGGCCTGGGCCGCCGCCCCGGCTGTTGCGGCCGGCGATCTCGGCCGCCAGCGACGCGATCTCCTCGCTGACCCGGTCCAGGTCGGCGTGCGCCCGGGCCAGGATGGCGTCCGCGTCGGCCTGGGTGTTCAGGGTCAGGGACAGCTTCCGCGCGAACAGCTCGGCGCCGATCCGCGGGTCCGCGAACCCGCCGTCCGCGGCACCCTCGCTGAGCCGCGCGGACAGCCACGTGCGGTGCCCGGCCAGCGCGTCCAGAGCGGCCGGGCGCACGGCGGCGATGTCGTCGCCGCATTCCGGCGCTTCCCGCAGGGCAGCGTCGATCACGTCGGTGACCAGGGCGATCGTGCCCGAGAATTGGGCGATCGCCGTCTCCAGGTGCACCTTTGGCATGGGTCCCAGCAGCTGCCTGGCGGCGGCCAGGGCCGCGGGGATCCCGGCCAGTCGGCCGGCGACCGAGGCGAGGCGATCTGGCAACGGGGCGAAGTCCCGGGCGAGCAGCCCGTAGATGGCCCGGCCCGGGTTGGCCAGCAGCGGGTTCCAGGCGTGCTCACGCAGCTCGTCATGCTCGAAGATCTGCCGGGCCACGTCGTCCGCCATCATGGCCGCGTCCACCTGGTGCTCCGGCGCCAGCGCAGAGGTCTCCACCGCGCCGAGCGCGGCCGCCCAGCGGTCCAGGGCCTGCCGGTCGGCCGCGAGCGCGTCCGCGGTGAGGCTGGCCAGCTGGGCGTCGAACCGGTGGTCACCTAGCTCGGTCGCGGCGTCCGGATGCCGTTCCGCCCGGTCGTCCAGGTAGCCCGCGGCCAGCTGGGCAAATTCATAATCGGCCGGCTGATCACGGTGATCGTTCACAGCGCCTCCGGCCTAATCTATCGTCCGCCGCGGGGGCCAGCTCGCAGCGGGCGGCCAGGCCCGAGGCTGACCCGCCGGGTTGCGGGCACCTCAGGGCCGGGGAGTGGCCTCAGGACTGGCGCGTGAGCGCCTCAGAAAGCTCGACCGGCCCGGCCAGCGTCTGGTAGACGACGCAGTACCGCCGGGTCAGCCGGAGCAGGGTGTCGAGCTCCTCCGCACTGGCGTCGGTGTCCAGGCTGAAGTTAAGCCGGATCGCGGTGAAGCCCACCGGCGCGTCCTTGGCCACGGCCAGTGTGCCCCGGAAGTCCAGGTCGCCTTCGGCGGAGACGGTTCCGCCACGCACGGGCAGCTTCAGCGAGGTGGCCACCGCGCGCAGTGTCACCCCCGCGCACGCGACCAGGGCCTGCAGCAGCATGTCGCCGGAGCAGGCCAGCGATCCGTCCCCGCCGGTCGCGGGGTGCAGGCCCGCCTTGGCCAGGGCCTGCCCGGTCGCGACCGAGCAGCTGACGTCTTCGGTGCCCAGCTCGCCCTGGGCGGTGAGGGTGATGATGGCCTGCTGCGGGTCCTGGCGGTAGGTGTCCTTCAGCGGCTGCTGAACCGCCTGCAGTGTCTGTGCGTCCAATCCGGGCTCCCTGCTTGCTTCGCCGTGCGCTTGCCGCGCATCCACGTTCGCACCCGCGGCGGGCCCGCGTCCAGCTACGGCAGGACATCAGGCGAGTGCGCCCGGGTCCTGCGAAGACAGTTATGTCGTCACAGTTATGTCTGCTCTTGACCCGGTAGCCGCGGATCGGTCAGTGTGAAGGGCAGGCCGTCGAAGGGGACGACGCTGGAGAGGTGCCCGATGGACTCAGCGGTGAGGACTGGGCATCGCGGCGTTCGCTGGCCGTATCGCGCACAGCATGGCCGGCGCTACCGGCGTAAACGTGAAATGGAATGCGGCAATGACCTGCGTCGACACCAGTGGCGTTGACGATGCGCTGGAGCACGGTGCGCTGGGTATCCGCGACCTGTCTGTTTAGTACCCCCAGGCTATCGGCTTGAGGACGACGGCCGAATCCGAGGGCGGAACGTAGCGAACTGAGGTATTCGGACCCACCGTTAGGGCAGGCGAGCATCACAATCGTGCGTATCCGCGTCAGTTCCTGCGCGCGGCCCTCATTCAACATCCAGGTGCGGAAGCGCTGCAATATGAGACCGCCCTGGCTATGGGCAAATATAGCAATATTGAGCTCATGCGCAAGCGCAATGGTGAACTCGGTAGCAAGGGTTTGGGAGACGTCATCATAGTCCGGAATACGAGTCGCGTAGAAAGGCAACTTTGGTTTCTTAGGTGCCGGGTACCCAAATGGGATGAATATGCAAGCCGCGTAATTCTTCATTCGCCTGCCATACCGCATTCAGTCGTTCCAGGCGCTGAGTGATGACCAGAAACCGTGAACCGTCACGAGCGACGTACTAATCATCTGCGACCTCCGGGATCTAAAGCGCTCGAGTCGATATCGTAGGCCTTGTGCATCTCGACCAGGCACTGTACCGAATCACGGGGGCTAAGCGCTGAATCACGCATATATTCGATAGACTCGCGGCAACGTGCAACGTCAAGCGGGCGCTCGTAATACTGACCACCGGCTAGGCCTTTCAACGAAGACCACCGGGGGCAGTGCAGGTTCATTGAACTCTAGTAGAGTGAAATCTATGTCTGCGACGGAGTAGGCGCCTATTCCAAAGGGAATCACCTGCAATGTCACCTTTCCGGAGGATATAAGTTCAAGAATATTCTCAAGCTGGACGATTATTAGCACAGGATCGCCTACCGGGCGGTGCAGCACAGCTTCGTCCAGGAGCAGACGGCAGTGGGGCGGACTTTCTCCTTCGAGCAATTGCTGACGGCGAAGCTGCGCCTCAACACGCTGCTGGTGGATTGCTGGATCCATTTTTGGTGCTATAGCTTTAATGATTGCCCGAGTGTAGTCTTCGGTCTGCGCTAGCCCGTGTACATGGTGCATGGAATAAGAGGTAATTGAGCAGGCGCCCTGTTCCAGGCCAATGTAAGGAGACAGATTGAGGTCTTCGTATTGCGTCCACCAGCCCGGCTCCCGAGCCTCCCGGGTGAGCTTCATCCGCTCTGCGGTAACGGACTCATCCACGGTGTACAGGGCACACACATCTCGCAGAGTAGGACGGCGCGAGCCCGTCTCCATGCGGCTGATCTTGGCGGCCAGAGCACAGAAGGCTCTCCGCTGCCTCCTCGACGGTCAGCCCTGGCCCGTTGCGCAGCTGCCGCAGGCGGAGGCCAAGTTCTCGCCTGACCTACGGAACCACTTGTTACACGTCGTCCAGACGGCCATCCTTCGCAGCGTCGATGAAAGCTTCCCACTCGGTTCGCGTCATCGTCACTGTGACGCCTGCAGCTGTGGAAACGCGCATAATAACGACCTCATCTACCGACGTGACCTGGACGCATGCACCCGATTCGCATGCAGAACGCCACTCCAGCTTGTCTCCTGGTCCGTCACCCACCACGCCCCCAACAGCGATCGCCACCTTGACCTGTTTTTCAGACCGAAACACAACAGTACATTTGTGTCAACTGACGTGTCAGCTGTGGTGTAGGTGAGGCAGAAGTGAGTAATTTGCTTGCCGTCGCTTCCCGTAAGGGGCCTGTGCGGCCCGATCGTCAGCTATCAGGCCCCTCACGAAAAGCGGTAAAGTCAAACCCCGTCGAAGTCGCCTTGCTTAGCGCCGGCTAGAAACTGCTGCCATTCACTTGTGGTGTAAGAATAAACGGGACCGTTCGGGTCCTGTGTATTGCCAAATATGACAGAATCGCCGTTTCGTGCCACCATAATACAGGCGCTACCCTCGCAACTCCGCGAGACCCGCCAGTCCAGGTCCCCTGGCGCCGATGGATATGCTGACATTAACTTGATATCCTTTCTCGAACTATATCAATGGGCCTGTTACCCATCGATATAGGTTTTTTGTGCGTCGGTTATGCGGGTTACCGAGTCACGTGGGCTCAGGGCGGAATCGCGCAGGTGCTCAACGGCCTCCCGGTAGCGATCCAGGTCAGATCTTTTCTCGAAAATCTGATTAGAGGTAAGGCCTTCTACGAAAACGACTGATGAAAGTACGGGGTCGTCGAAGTCCAGTAGCACGAAGTTGCTGTCAGAGATGGCAGGGACGCCAATATCGAAAGGAACGACCTGTACTGCCGCTTTGTCGTCCTTCGCATACTTCAGGACTTTCGTCAGTTGTGCCGCCATGACCTGGTGGCCCCCCGCCGGGCGGTGCAGCACGCTTTCGTCCACGAGAACGCGATAGCGTGGATGATTATCTCTTTCGAGCAGTTCTTGTCGTCGCATCCTGACTTCCACCCGCTGCTCAAGTATCTTCGGATCAATCCTGGGCGCGATGGCCTTGATAATAGCGCGCGCATAGTCTTCGGTCTGTATCAGCGCAGGTACGTAAAACATCGTAAAATTGGTGATAGCGGAGGCGTCCTGTTCTAGCCCGATAAAGGGGTCGAGCCTTAGATCGTCGTACTGCTTCCACCAGCCCAGTTCGCGAGCCTGCCGGGCCAAGGCCATGAGATCCTCAGCGGCTGACACATCGATCTCGTACAGTTCACTCAAATCACGGACGTCGCGCAGGCTCGGGCGCCGCGCCCCCGTCTCCATCCGGCTGATTTTGGTCGCTGAACAGAGCAGCCTGTCTGCGACCTCTTCGACGGTAAGGCCCCGATCGGTGCGGAGCCGTCTGAGTTGCATGCCGAGCTCGCGCTGTCGCACGGTCGGATTTGCACCGGTCATGGCGTCGTGCTCCTTCGACTCAGCCCCGAGTGGACGGCCGGCCGGTGGGTCTCACCGGTACGGTCCATGCCTATGGCATGTGCCACTTTTTATCACATGTTTGGATTACGGTCACCGGGGGGAGACCTAAGGGTTAGACCATGTAGCTGCGCCTGAGCGGCACGGCCCGGGCGGGCAAGCTGGTCGGGCTTCACAAGCCGATGATGTCCATGGTCGCGCCAGCCGACTCCGAGTCGTTCGAGGCGCGTCAAGACAGTTGTGAAGATTCTTGCTCCTGTGGTCAGCGAGACGCCTGACCATAGGGCTATTCAATGGTGCGTTTGTTACTCGTGCGGCAGCTTTGACAGATCTGGCATGTGCCAAGGGACTTTGCCTTGGGCATGTGGATTTTGACTATGCCATTGGCATATAGCTATGGCTTTCGCCTATGACATATGCGACTCTCATGGTGACAGCCCCGGCCGGGGCTGCCGAGGAGAGGAGTCGCACCATGACTGCCCTCGACCTGCCGCTCGGAGGGCCCGCGTGGCCGCCCGATGTGGCTGAGCTGATCCGTCAGGTCAACGAGTCGAACGAAGCGGTAGAAGATCAGTGCTTGCGGGCACGGCAAGCCACTGACACCGCGGCCAGCAGCCAGCAGGTCGCGAGTTCGGCTGAAGCCGCGGCCCGCGGTGCCAAGCTTGCCCACGAGACGATCCAGCGAGAGCACCCGCGTCGGCGCTCGCCGTTGCCCCGGCAGGTTGTTCTCGCTTCGGTCACGGTGGCGCTGGACGGAGTGGCCTGTTACTTCGCGGCCCAGGCGTTGAACGGCAGCCAGGACGCCACGCTGGTGTGGGCTGGGCTCTTCCTGGCCGTGCTGGCCGGAGGCGAGGTAGCGCTCGACTTTTACCGGGACCGCCAGCCGCGTGCCTGGCGTGCCGTAGTCACGGTGCTCGCGCTATTTGTCACGACGCTGGGCGTCTTGCGGTTCTGGTACCTGGCCACGATCGGGGCGGTGGGTGGCCTGATCCCGGCGGTGGCAGGGGCGGGCCTATTCACCGCTGCGACCGCTGGATTCCTCTTCCTCGGTTATCGCATGCTCCGCATCGCCGAGACGCCGCAGGCATGGCGGGCCCGCCGGGAGGCCCTCGCCGCCCGCCGGGCCGCCCGGGCCGCCCGGGCGGCCGCAGCGTGGGATGCAACCGAACGGGATCGCTTGATCTCCGCCTACCTGGGACAGGTCCGGCGGCTGGTGCTCAAGACGTGCACGGCGGAGCGGCAGCTCGCGATGGAATCCGCGGTTCGTGACCACCTGCTCGGAAAGACGCCATCGTGACTACGGCACATGTAAGAACGTGCCTCCTGCTCACGGCGGTTGCCGCGGCGGTCATGCTTGGTGTGGCCGGTTGTGGGCTCGTGCCGGCGAACCGCGCAACAGCGTCGCAGCTGCTGACCATCGCCCGGGTCCGTCCCGCCGTGCTCGTCATTATCACCGACCCAGAGTCATCCCAAGCTCAGCGTGCGACCAGAGCAGTAATTGTGGCTTCGCCCCAGGCCGGTGAACGGATTGCCGTCCTGAGCTACCGGGGCGGCGCTGTTCTGGCGTCCGCGGTGGCCCCGGCGCCGCTGACCAGCCGGGTGCCCGGCCCTCCTGCTCCACTCCCGGCCAGCCCGACCAGCTTTCAGAAGGCCAGGTACTCGCAGGCGGTGGATCACTACCGGGCGATGATGCGCTCCGCCCGACAGGCACTCCAGGGACGTCAGCAACAGGAGCTCGCATCATGGGCACAGTCTTTCGCTACCGCGGCGGACCGCCGGGAGCGTTCACCGGACGCCCGGAACGAGAACCTCGGCGCTGCACTGGGTGTGGCCGCTGCGGAATTCTCCAGCCTCCGGCAGGCAGGCGTGACTTCCGGCACTGGCAAGGTCATCGCGATCATCGGCACGGACGACGCCACGGCGCGATTCGCGCCTGATCCGCCAGCTGCTCTGGAAGGAAGTACCGTTGTGGTGGACAACTTCCCCGGCGACAGCGACGAGGAAAACGGGTGGCAGGCCAGTCTGGTGCAGGGGGGCGCCGCGCGGGCGGTTCTGCTCACGCCGATCACGGACGATCAGCTCGTCCCTGTCGTCCGGCAGGGGCTCGACGGAGCGGTTGCTGACACGTTGACCAGCGTATTGTTCGGCCTTGGCCAGTACCGGCTAGCGCCCGCTGCCCTTCCGCAGTTGCGGGGGCTGCTGGATCTTCTCACGGCCAGGTACCCGGACGCCGTCGCCGCCATTGACGGTTATACCGACGATCTGCCCACTCCTGGCGGCAATTTCTTGTTGTCGCAACGGCGCGCCCAATCTGTCAAAAACTGGCTCGTCGCTCATGACGTGCCCGCCAGCCGGCTTCAGACGGTCGGCTACGGCGACACTGATCCGGTAGCGGCGAACACCGCGACCGGGCAGCCCCTTAACCGGCGTGTCATCGTCATCATCGACCCGGTCACTGCCAGCTAGTGTGGCCTCATTGCCCTGTCATCGGCGCGGCTTACCCGGTTAGCCCCGCGGATCTCCCGGCCGGTCAGGGCCTGCCCGGACGCTTTTCATCGCCGAGAGCACGGTCAAGTTCCATGTGGCCAACATCATGCGTAAGCTCGGCGTCGGCCGCCGCAGCGAGGCCGTCTGCGTCGCGAGCCAGATGGGTGCCATCTGAACGGGCTGGCGGCTTGCCTAGCCGTGCTGACGTGCCGCCCGGCGGGAGGTCTGGGACGTGCGGGAGTTGCGCGAGGTGCGGCGGGATACCGCAGTCACGGCCGAGTCAGCCTGGTGGAGCGCCCTGGCCGTCCGGGTGGAGGAATCACGGCGTTCCGCGGCGACGGCGACGCGGTGGACAAGCATCCGGGCGATGGGCAGCGCGACGGCGAGCAGCAGCCACATCCGGAGCCGTCGGAATAGGAATAGCCACATAGTCAGCGTCCCTTCTTGCGCAGCCGGCTCGCGCCGTCCAACGCCCGTGGCGCTACCCGCAGCAGCACGTGCTAATCACTGCGCCGACGATGACCCGCACGTCCGCCCGCCGGTTCCTGCCTGATCCGCCGCCCTACCTGTTGCAGTGCCGGGACGGAATCCTGGCAGGAGTCTACGCCCGTCACGTATGGGTCAGCGCGGTCTGGGCAGGGCAGGTAGGGCGGCGGCAGTGACGCTGCCGTGCGATACGAGGGAGGACATCGTGGCGATCGCGACCATCAACCCCGCTACCGGGGCCACGCTGAAGACCTACGACGAAATGAGCGAGGCGGAGCTCGAGCGCAGTCTGGCGGCCGCCGCTACCGCGGCCGCGGACTACCGGCTGACCAGCTTTGACGCGCGAGCGGGATGGATGCGCCGGGCGGCCGGCATCCTCGATGACGAGCAGGACCAGATCGCGGCGATGATGACGACCGAGATGGGCAAGACGCTGGCGGCCGCCCGCCAGGAGGTCGCCAAGTGCGCCACGGTGTGCCGGTACTACGCCGATCACGCCGCCGAGTTCCTGGCCGACGAGCCGTCCGACGCCGAGGCGGTCGGGGCCGAGCACGCCTACGTGACCTACCAGCCGCTGGGCCCGGTGCTGGCCATCATGCCCTGGAACTTCCCGCTCTGGCAGGCGATGCGCTTCGCCGCCCCCGCGCTGATGGCCGGCAACGTCGGGCTGCTCAAGCACGCCTCGAACGTCCCGCAGACGGCGCTGTTCATGCAGGACCTGTTCGCCCGGGCCGGGTTCCCGGACGGGACCTTCCAGACCTTGCTCATCGGGTCCAAGCGGATCGAGGCGGTCCTGCGTGACGACCGGGTGATGGCGGCCACGCTCACCGGGTCGGAGCCAGCCGGGCAGTCGGTGGCGGCCATCGCCGGCGATGAGATCAAGAAGGTCGTGCTCGAACTCGGCGGCAGCGACCCGTTCATCGTCATGCCCTCGGCCGACCTTCAGGCGGCCGCCAAAGTCGGTGCCGTCGCGCGCTGCCTCAACAACGGCCAGTCCTGCATCGCGGCCAAGCGCTTCATCGTGCACGACGCGGTCTACGACGACTTCGAGCGCCTGTTCGTGGAGCAGATGTCGGCCAAGGTGGTCGGGGATCCGATGCAGGAGGGCACCGATATCGGGCCACTGGCCTCGCAGCAGCAGCGCGACGACGTAAGGGAACTGGTCGCCGATGCGGTACACAAGGGGGCGAAGGTGCTGTGCGGCGGCACCGCACCCGAGGGGCCCGGTTTCTTCTACCCGCCGACCGTGCTGGCCGGCATCACCGCCGACATGCGCGTCCACCAGGAAGAAGTCTTCGGCCCCGTAGCCACGCTGTACCGGGCGGCAGACATCGGCGCGGCGGTAGAGGTCGCCAACGGCACGAGGTTCGGCCTCGGCGCGAACGCCTGGACCAACGACGAGGAAGAGCGGCGTCAGTTCATCCGGGACCTGGAGGCCGGCATGGTCTTCATCAACGGCAACGTCACCTCTTACCCGCAGCTGCCGTTCGGCGGGGTCAAGCGCTCCGGTCACGGCCGCGAGCTGTATCACCAGGGCATTCGCGAATTCTGCAATAT
>JBEKCN010000012.1:0-12162 GCA_050014855.1 Streptosporangiaceae bacterium
TGCCCGACCCAGTCCCGGATCGGCGGCAGGCCCGCGCCGAAGCTGGCCGGGACCACGTCACCGGGATTGCCGACGAACATCGCCTGGTCCCGCAGCCTGGGGAACCGCCCGATCTGCTCGATCATCTCCGCGTTGTAATCAGCGGTCAGCGCCGCTTCCTGGTTACCCCCGTCGGGCATCGGCAGCCAGCCCACGAAGTCGGTGAGCCAGGCGTAGGGCGCCCGTTTCAGCTCGGGGTTCTCGTGCAGGAAATAGTCCACATCCCACGCCTCGTCGCCCACCCAGAGGTCGTAATGCTCGTCGGCCACCAGGTCGGAGAAGACCATGAAGTTGCTGAGAAGGATCTCGTCCATGCGCCGGGCCGCGACGAACATGTGCAGATCATGTTCAGCGCATTCGCCCTCAAGGTGCCCTGATTCGCTGGCCAGGACCGCCGACGCCGGGTGAATGCGTTCGCCCCGCCTGGCCAGCAGTTCGGTCACCGGATGCTGGGTCAGCCAGTCCACCTGCAGATCGGGGTGCAGCGTGCGCAGCTCGTCCGCGATGGCCAGATCCCGCCGCGCATGCCCGAGCCCGATGGGAGACGACAGGAAAAGTACGCGGCGACGGCGGTCCAGCGGCCGGGCCCACCGCCGAGGGGAAGCTGGCCCCGGCCGGAACCGGTCCGCGAAGTCGCGGATCGCGTGATTGACGACGACCGGCTCGCGGGCCTGCGGGCAGTGGCCGGCCCCCTCCAGAACCAGCAGGCCGGCGCCGGTCAGGCCGGCGATTCGCTCGCTCCAGGACAGCGGCACGCAGCGATCCTGGTCCCCGTGGATCGCGAGCACCGGGCAGCGAACATCACGCAGCAGCCGTTCGGTGTCCTCCCGGCCCGACACCACCGGCGGCCTGTCTTCATGGGCGAGAATCGTCTCCGGGGTCGTCTGCGTCGCCCATCCGACGGCGTCCTCACGCTGCTTGCTCGAATGCGGCTCGCAGAACAGCTCACCGAAGAAGAACTCGTTGAAGCCCGCCCAGTCCCGGAGCCAGTAGTGCCGGTTCTCCTTCGCCCACCCTTCCTCGGTGCCGAGCGAATCGTCGAAGTTGTACTCGGTCCGGCCGGCCGGCCACGGCCCGATCTCGGGCGCCGCCGCGGCGATGGCCACCACGCCGAGTACCCGGTCAGGGTGCCAAGCGGCTGTCAGCAGCGAAATCCAGCCGCTGAAGGAAATTCCGACAATCACTGCACGGTCAACGCCGCACGCATCCATCACCGCCACGGTGTCGGCCACGAACTCGGTATCGGTGTACGACGCAGGAGACTGCGGCCGGCCAGAACGCCCGTTGCCACGCGGATCGATGGTGATGACCCGGAACTCGCGGGCCAGGTAGGGCACCTGCGCCTTCCATGCTCCGGAATGGACGATCGGATCGACGGGTGCGAAGACCACTGTGGGCGCACCGTTGCCGAACACCTCATAACCGATCTTCACGCCGTCGCGTTCGACGAATCCCTCGGCATCCGGATACCTGGCCCGCATAGTCCCTCCCTGGTCCTGGCTGCTGCACCAGTCCTAGCGGCCTTCATTGCAACGCCGTTGCCATGCCGTTGCAACACCGACGCCGGCTTCACCCGCTTCCGCCGGGCAGCCGAAACACCCTTCAACCTCATCTACGAGGCCCGCCCATAGCGATGCTGTGCGACCTGGCCGGCCAGGTCGCCAACAGCCGGGCGGCCGAATGTGGCTGGCGGCCGCGTGGCTGCTGCTGTTCGTTGCGGGCGGGTGCTGCGTCCGGGCGGCACCCTGAACTTCGCAGGGCGGGTTCCTGGCCGTGTAATGGGGGTGCATCTCGAGCCCACCGAGGACGAACTGGAGCCCTGCACCTGGGCGATGTAGGCAGCGGGGCCGGACGATTTACCGCTGATGCGTACCTGATGGCGGGCATGGACCTGCAGCAGCCGCCGACCTGGGCGGTTCGGGCGGGGCAGGCCTGCGCCTCACCTGCCCACCGTCGAAATGGGTAGATCTGCCGATGCTGCGGCCAGGGTGTCCCGCGGAGAGTGGCCATACGCCGGCTGACCGGACGGCGATCACCGAGATCCGCAGCGATCCGAATGAAGGAGATCATCATGATCCTGGCCACCACGACTGTCGAGGACGTCGAGCGATAGGCCTCAGCGCTTCTGTGTCAAGAGCCTCATGTGTCCCGGGGGCAGCATCTGAAACACGGCGCGCACCAGATCGGCGTTCGGCACCCAGCCGACGGCCGCAAACCCGACGATCGGCACCCGGGCAGTCCGGAAGTGTCCCGTTGTCGTGACAGGCGTCCCGCAATGACGAGCCGAACGGCCCTGACCAGCGTGCGGGTCAGGAGATGATCATTGCCCTGTGTCTGGATGGGTGTGGTTCGGGTCAACCGTGGGCTTGATCCTGGTTGTGGTTGCCGCCTACGACTTGACCCAGCGCCGGCACGCCATCCTGCGTAACTTCCCGGTAATCGGTCATCTGCGCTACCTCCTCGAATCGGTCGGGCCCGAGTTGCGGCAGTACATAGTCACTGACAACCGCCGGGAACGGCCCTTCGACCGGGACCAGCGCCGGTGGATCTACACCTCGGCCAAAGGCATCAACAATAACTTCGGGTTCGGCTCGGACGAGGATCTCGACGCCGCACCGGGCCACATAATCATCGACCAGAGCATGTTCCCCCTGCCGCGCCCGGACCCGGATGAGGATACGGTCCCCTGCACAAAGGTGCTCGGCTCGGCCAGGCAGCGACCCGGCATGTTCCGCCCGGCGTCGGTGGTCAACGTGTCCGCCATGAGCTTTGGAGCTCTGAGTGGGGTAGCCGTTGAGGCCATCAACCGGGGCTGCGCTCTGGCCGGTTGCCTGCACAACACCGGGGAGGGCGGCCTGACACCCCACCACCTGCACGGAGGCGAGCTGGTATTCCAGATCGGCACCGGCTACTTCGGATGCCGCGACCGTAATGGGCGCTTCGACCTGCACCGGCTGGCCGACCTGTGCGCTGAACATCCAGTACGGGCGATCGAGATCAAGCTCAGCCAGGGCGCCAAGCCGGGTCTGGGCGGGATGCTCCCAGCCGCGAAAGTCACGCCAGAGATCGCCGCGGCAAGAGGGGTGGAGGCGGGGCGAGACTGCCGCAGCCCGTCCCGGCACAGCGCGTTCTCAGACGTCGACAGCCTGCTCGACTTCGTCGAGACCATTGCCGAACGCACCGGCCTGCCCGTCGGCATCAAATCGGCCGTAGGCGGCGTCACCTTCTGGGACACGCTGGCCGAGAGCATGGACAGTACGGGCCGGGGTGTGGACTTCATCACCGTGGACGGCGGGGAGGGAGGCACCGGTGACGCCCCCCTGGCCTTCAGCGACCACGTATCACTGCCCTTCAAGCAGGCGATCAGCCGCGTCTACCGCGCCTTCGCCGAGAAAGAACTCACCGACGACATCGTGTTCATCGGCTCAGGACGGCTCGGCATGCCCGAAACCGCTCTTCTGGCCATGGCCCTCGGATGCGACACGATCAACGTCGCAAGAGAGGCAATGCTGGCTATCGGCTGCATCCAGGCGCAACGCTGCCACACCGGGCGCTGCCCGGTCGGGATCACCACCCACTCCGCCTGGCGCACCCGCGGGCTCGACCCTGCCCTCAAGTCAGTGCGCCTAGCCAACTACATCTCGACGCTCCGCCACGAGCTACTTGAGCTCAGCCACGCCTGCGGAGCCACCCATCCCAGCCTGGTCGGCCGGGACCGCATCGAGATACTCGACGGACACCTCGGGTCCCGCACAGTCCAGGAAATCTTCGGCTACGACCCATCCTGGGACTAACGGAACGCAACTGCGACCCCAACCGCGCTGGAATCCAGCCACCCCAGCGCAACCCCGGTCTCCACGTCAGGCCATAGGACCCGCCACCGGGCCGGCGCCCGGTGCCGCCGGACCTCGGACAGCCGCTTCAGCGGCCGAAGCCGGCGGCCAGGCGGGACGGCGGCAGCGTTCATGCTCCCAGGGTCCTGCCGACCGACCGGAGCTGGCCGCCCGCCTGACCCGGCTGAGGAATGATCTCGGCCGCGGCCTCACGGACCTAACGACGGTGGCGTGCGCAACCCCGCTGAGCATCGCTGGCAAAGGCGTGCCTCCGCGGCGCGTTTGGCCTGGGTCTCCTGATCCAGAGCGCAACTGTCAGATAGAATCGCAGGTCAAGGCCGGTGGCCGAGTTCCGGAACTCCACTGGCCCTACGCCGGCGGACGCCCGGCTGCCAGCGCCGAGAGCGGCGGTGACTCAGGTCATGACGCTGCGCATCGCGACCTGGCACAGCTCCGGCATCTTACTAGCGGCCGCCGCGGCCGCCAGCCGCACGCCGGCCAGCGCGAGCGCGAAACCGTACACTGCCGCGCACGGCCATATAACCCCGATCCGGATGGTGTCCGAATCGGTCGCGGTCTGCACCACCCCGATGATCACGGGGGTGGCCGCCACCGCGGTGCCCGCGAGAGTACCCATGACGCTGCCGATCCGGTAGGCGCCGTATCCCTGCGCGGCCACCAGCAACGGGGTGCCCGCTCGCTTGGCCATCGGGTATGGCAGCACCGCGGAGAACAGGTTGCTCAGCCCCAGGGCCGCGCCGAGCCCGGCCAGCACAATCGGGCCCGCCTCGATTCCGTATCCCGGCCGGCCGGCCGCGGCGGCCAGCCCGAAGCAGACCCCGACGACCAGCGGTGCCCCGATCACGCAGAGTGCGAGGTTCTGGCCGGAGAAGTAGGCACGCAGGTCGCGACTGCGGCTCAGCGCCGTTGCCTCAAGGAAGAACGGCGGTCCCGTCAGCCCGGCCGAGTTGGCGTGGAAGATCCCGACGAACGCGGCACCGAACACCGCGCTGGCCAGGATGACCGCCGGATGACGGTTGTGGCCGAGGAGGGAACTGGCCGACACCGCGGCCGTGATGACCGCGACCAGGGCCCAGTAAACGAGCGAGGTGGGATCGCGGCGCTGGTAGAGCCAGAACCGCGCGGCAACGGTGCCGCGCAGGCCGAGGCCGGCCAGCGGCAGCTTGGCGCCGCGGACCCGTGCTGCCTGGGTCGTCGTGTCGGTGGTCACCAGAGCCCGGCTCAGCGCCCTGATCCACAGCCAGCCGAATACGACGATGACGGCGGCCAGCGCGCCCAGACGGGCGAACGCCAGGCCGGGACGCCCATCCGATGCGTCCTGGATCGCGTGCGCGGCCAGGCCTGGCGGCAGCCAGCGCATCCATGAGTCGAAGCCGGTGAAGCTCGCCGCGGTGATCTTGCCCTCGGCGGCGGCCTTGGGCACCACCTGGGTGAAGAACTCGTACAGCGCAAATAGCGGGATGATCATGAACGCGGCGAGGTCCCGGCCGCGACGCGAGCGCAACAGGCTGGCCAGAGACGTCGTCACGAACCGGGATAGGGCGATGCAGAACAGCACCTGCAACCCCACCGCGATCACTGCGACGATCAGGCCGAGCGCGCCGCTGGCCAGCCCGACGGTGACGCCGAGCAGCCCGATCACGTTGGCCAGTGGCCAGGCACCGGTAGCCGACGCCGCCAGCAGCCCGGTAATGAGCTTGCGGGTGCGCAACGGGTAGAGGGCTAGCGTCGACGGGTCCAGCGTGCTGTCCACGCCGAAGACCATGATCGGCGCTATCAGCCAGCCGAACGCGAACACGGTGAAGATGACCGCGGTCAGGTCCACCGACATGCTCTTGCCGCGGTACGAAGCCAGGACGAGGAACGTACCGACCGCCAGCAGCACGGCGAATATCGTGCTGATGATGAACGAGACCTTAGCGGCCCTGGACGAGCGCAGCGCGTTGAGCAGCAGGCGCAGTTTCAGCTGGACGAGGAGCCGAGCCATGACAGCACCTCCTCATCGTGCGCCCGGGGGCCGACTATGTCGATGAACGCGCGCTGCAGCGTCTTGCCACCGCGCACCTGGTCCGTGGTCCCGCTCAGCACGATCTTGCCCTTGTCGATGATGGACACGTGATCGCAGACCTGCTCGACCAGTTCCATGACATGACTGGAGAACAGCACCGTCGAGCCAGACGCGACAAACCGGGTCAGCAGTCGGCGGATCACGTCTGCGGACACCGGGTCAACGCCCTCCAGCGGCTCGTCCAGGAACAGCGTGGACGGATTGTGGATCAGCGCGCAGCCAAGCGCAGCCTTCTTCCGCATGCCGGTGGAGTAATCGGCAACCAGCCGGTTGGCGTCTTCGGTCAGGTCCAGCACGTCCAGCAGTTGCGCGGCACGCGACCGCGCCTCGGCGGCAGGCAGGCCGCGCAGCCGCCCCGAGTACTCCAGCAATTCCTCGCCACTCAGCCGCTCAAACAGCCTGACCTCGGCGGGAACAACGCCCATGATCGCCTTGGCTGCGGGCGGGTCCGCCCACACATCGAGCCCGTTGACCAGGACCTGCCCGCCGTCCGGCCGCAGCAGCCCGGTCATCATCGACAAGGATGTCGTCTTGCCGGCGCCGTTCGGCCCGACGAGCCCGGCGAGGGAGCCCGCCGCGATCTCCAGGTCGATGCCGGCTACCGCTTCCTTGTCACCGAATTTCTTCGACAGCCCGCGCACCGCCACGGCCGGACCGCCGGTTGCCGGCTGGTAGCGGGGCAGCCCGGTGGCCGACGGGATGCCGGGCGCACTCTCGTAGTTCATGACTTCTCCCGTCCGCGTGCTAACCATGATGGCAGCTTCCTCTTAGCTTCCTCTCTAACCGGAAGATGACCATCCCTAGGTGAGGCGCGGTAGCACCCGGCGGAGCGTCAGCGGAGCCGGGTAGGGTGGGTCTGGTCAGGCAGCCTGGGTGAGGTTGACGGTGTAGCCGAGGGCTTCGAGCTGGCGGACGTGGTTGCGCATCTTGCGGTTCTGGTCGATCCGGCTGGCGTGGTAACTGGAGCCGAGGTCGCGGTAACGGGCGGCGCGGTCGGTCAGCAAGTGCCAGACGATCACCAGGATCGAGCGGGCTGTGGCGACCAGGGCCTTGAGCTTGCCGCGGCGGCGGGCCAGGCGCCGGTAGCGTTCGCCGAGGAAGGTGCCGGTCTTGCCGGCCGCGGCGGCGGCCTCGCCGAGCACTCCTTTGAGGTAGGGGTTGCCTTTGCCGGTCTTGCCGGGGCGGTTCTTAGCGCCGGACTGGACGGTCTGCGGGCTGATCTTGGCCCAGGACACCAGGTGCCCAGGGGTGGGGAAGGCGTTCATGTGCAGGCCGATCTCGGCGATGACCGCCTGGGCGGCCTCGCGTCCGATGCCGGTGACCTCATCGAGGCGGTCGACCGCGGGCAGCACCGGGGCACCTGGCCCGCGTCCGGCGCCCGGGCCGGTGCTGCCGTCGGCGTCGATGCCCTGGGCGGCGGGGATCGCGGCGATCAGCTCCCCGATCCGGGTGGTGAGCGTGCCGATCTGGCCCGACAGGGCGTCGATCTGGTCCAGCAGCATCCGGGCCAGCTCGGCGTGATGGTCATCGAACTTGCCGGTCAGCGCCTGGACCAGCCGGTCGTGCTTGGACCGCATCCGGCCCCTGGCCAGGCCGGCCAGCACCTGCGGGTCACGTTCGCCGGCGATCAGCGCCTCCAGCATGTCGCGGACCGGCTTGGTGTCCAGTTTGCTGGCCACCGCGGAGACCTTGATCAGGGCTTCTCTGAACTATGAAATGATCAAGGAATCCTGGGTGGTGGCCGGCGTCCTGAGGTGTGCAGGATGGCGGTGATCACGAGTTTGATGTTGCGGTCGTCGAGCTCGGTCAGAGCTTCGCGAAGGCTTACGGGGATGCCGTCGGCGATGCTCGCTGCCAGGCGCAGGATTCGTTGCTCGCTCCCGGAGCAGGGCAGAACGCCGGTGTTCAGGGCGGTGATCGCGGTGGTCCAGTCGATTCCGGCCATCGGGGTGGTGCCGTCGGTGATGCTGGTGCCGGTGTGGATGAAGCGGTCGGTGAAGTCGTGGCGGTGCAGCCAGGAGGCGTGGTTGATGAGTAGGTCAGTGCCGGCTTCGCAGGGGTAGAAGCCGGCTGCGCAGGCGCGGAGGGCTGTGTGCAGAGCCGGGATGGTCATGGGGTTTCCTTGCTGGCGGGGAGGCTGGCCGGGGTGGTGACGGTGCGGCCTGCTGTTTGGTGGAATCCGGGTATGCCCAGGTGCACGGCGGTGCCGCGGCGGGCGGCCAGGGCGTCGAGCTGGGCGAGTTTCGTGGTGGTCGCGGCGAGGCTGACCTTGAGTCCTTCGACTTCGCCGAGCCATCCCTGCTGGCGGGCTTCGGCTATGCGGGCGTGCAGGTTGTCGCGGATGCCGGCCAGCCGGGGGCGCTGGGCAGGGTCCGGGCGCAGCAGGGCGCAGCGGATGCAGGCGTTTTCGTGGATGCATGGTGTCTGGTAGGCGCGGCCGCAGTCGCCCAGCGCGACCTTGCGGCGCTCGAAGTGGCCGAGGAACTCCTGCCATTCCTCCTCGGTTGGCGTGCGGTATTCCCCGGAGGGGCGTAGCTCGCGCCGCCGGGTGATGAATGCGCGGTGGCCGTCGATGGATTCCTGGGGATAGACGGCCTTGTATCCCATGGTGGTGTTGATGTCGTGGTGCCCGGCGACGAGCTGGGCGATGTGCGGCGGCATTCCGTGCATGATCGCGTCGGTGATGAAGATCCGGCGGAAGTCGTGCGGGGTGAATCGCAATGGCCGGCCGCTGGCGTCGGTCATGCCGGTGCCGCTCAGTGCGTCGTTGACGAGCTCGCGGATGGCCGGGCCGCCGATCGGGCGGGTCTCGCCGCCGAAGCGGCGCTGGAACAGCAGCGGTATCGGCGGGTTCCATATGCGTTCGTGGTAGTCGTAGGCCACGGCCAGCGGCACGGCGCCGTTCTCGTCGCGGATCCGGCGGACGATGGTGGCGAGCACGTCGGCGAGCTCGGGCCCGATGACCAGGAGCCGTTCGATGTCGGTCTTTGACGGGGCGATGTGCAGCAGCGGGATCAGTTCGGCGCTGGCTGGCAGGCGGTACTGGATCAGGCTGTGATGGGACAGCTCGGTGAGTTCCTCGATCCTGATGCCGGTATCGCGCAGAATGTGCACTGCGGCCCAGGTCCAGAACGCCTGGTGCTCTTCGAGGGTCAGGTCGCGGCGCTTGCCGGTGCCGGGGTCCTCGGCCCAGGTTTTGCCCGCCGACGCGTGGGTGGTCTTCGAGCGGGTCAGTGTCTGGCTTGCGGCGGTGAACTGCTGGCCGGGGGCGGTGGCCTGGGCGGCTTGCAGCAGCTGGCGGGCCGCGGCGTGGCCGCCATCGACGGCGGCCAGCAGGGCGGGCAGGACCGGCATGCGTTCCCGGGTGCGCTGATCCATCCGTGATTTGCGGTGGGAGCGTGTCTTCTTCAGCTGCAAGACGTCGCCGTCGCGGACCGGGCATGGCGCCACCCACGGCCCCCATCGGGCCGGGTCGTCTACCGCCCATTGAGTGATGTCGAGGTAGAAGGACCGGACGGTAACCATGTGCTCGATCGCATTGATGCGGGGCACCGTGACCGGGCTGATTTCACCGTCGCCGTTCCCGGGCCGGATCGACTTGGTGGTGATGCGCTGTTTCCAGGCGGCAGCCGCTTCGGCCTTCAGGCGCAGGGAGCCGATGCCGGGCTCGTGCAGTTCCAGATCACGCCAGAACAACCGGCCGAGTGTGTAGGAGAGCTTGTGCAAGGTGGCGTAGTCGACGGCCGGCTGGCGTTCCCGCAGGTAGTCCACCAGCAGGTCACGGACCGGCCGGCAGGCAATGTCGTACCGGTCGATCAGCTGCTCGCACCCGAGCCGGCCCTGGGTTCTCAGTCCGCGCACCGCCGGCGCGCCGCCGGTGAGCACTCCCATGGTGCGGAGCAGCTGGTAGAAGTACGGGCTGGTCGCGCCGGCGCTGCCGTGCAGGTCATCGGCGATCCGCAGCAGCTCCAGGCAGTCACCAATGGTGATGTCGCTGATCAGACCGCCTTTGGCGGCCAGGATGATGGCGATCCGGCGGCAGGCCAGCTGAGTGGTGAGGGTGCTGACGGCCTCGGCCTGGCACGCCGCGTCCAAGGCGGCGAACCCGCCGGGATCCCGGGTGCGGGCCAGCTCAGCGACGAGGTTCCTGACCGTGATCGGGGTCAGCAGCCAGCTCAGGCTTGGGCGGATCACATCGCCGCAGACCAGCGCCAGCATCGCCCGCCCGAGCATGAGCGAGATGCTGGCGGGGTCGCTGGGGCCGCGCCCCGCCGCGGCCAGCCAGGTGGCCGGCAGATGCCGCCATGCCGAGTTCCCGTGCTCGTCGGCTCCGCTGGCTATCCACCGGTCCTGCCAGGTGGCACCCGTCTGCTGCTCCAGCCAGCCCAGGATGTGACCAAGCCCGCGCCTGCGATCCCACTGCAGGTGGGCACCGCCGCCGGTGAACGGGGCCGTCTGCAACCGGTCGATCACCTGCTGCCTGGGCTGCGCGGTCGCCTCCCATCTCGCGGCCACCGGGCGTGGCGGGAACCGGCGCAGCAGCTCTGCCGAGCGGTCCGGCACGGCCGGCAGCGGCCGTGCGCCCTGGTAGAAAGAACCCCCGGGCGCGGCGCCCAGGCCGGGCTGGCCGGTCATGGCGGTCACTGCAGATCCTTCCCGAACAGGACGCTCAGCGACTCCGGCCGGTAGTCCAGCCGGATCCCGTCAGCCGGGGCGGACACCCCTTCGGCCTGACGCGCGTAGTGCGCCAGGACACTGGCGATCACGTCTTCGGGCAGCGGGTTGAGGTACTGCTGGGTGGTGGACAGATGCGCGTGGCCAAGGACCCACTGCACGTCGGTGATCGGCATCTGCGGATCGCGGGCCATCCGGTAAGCCGCCGTGTGACGAAGATCGTGAAGGGACCAGTTCGCTCCCAGGCTGCTGTTGGCGCGCACGAACATCGCCCGGGCCGCGTGATAGGCCAATGGCCGGAACGGTTTCCGCAGCGTCCACCACAGCGGATCATCCGGCCTGGCGGGCACCAGCCCTTGCGTCTGGGCCTGATACAACCGCAGCCAGACAAAGGCATCCGGGGACGCCGGCAGCTGCTGCATCACCCGGGAGCCCTTGCGGATTACCGTGATCAGCTGCTGCCCCGGATCGGAGTCGGCGCAGGTGGCCCCGAGCAGTTCCGACGCGCGCGCCCCGCTGGACACCCACAACGACACCAGCGCCCGGTCCCGGTGCGAACCCAATGCGGCGAACAGCTCACCGAACTTCTCATCCGGGATCTGCCGGGGAACGCGCTGGGCGACCCTGGGCCGGTAACGGCCGCTGCGCTCAGCACGCCACGGCAGCATCGGATTGTGGTGAGCCAGTGGCCTGCCATGCCGCCGGTCCCGCGCCAGCGGGAACGGATTCACCATCGGCCCGCTCCCGGCCTCCAGATGGAACTCATAAAAGCTGCGCAGCACCGTTTCGCAATGCGCGACCGTGGCCGGGGCGTAGGTATCGCGGGGCACCGGCTTGCCCGTGACGCTGTTAACCCCGCCCGTGCCGCCCGCCGGCCGCCGGGGCTTGCCGGTCACCTGGAGCCAGCTGATGAAATCCCGGGCCTCCACCCGGGTGGCCTGATCCCAGCCCGCCCCGGCGGCCCGCAAGAACCGGAACCAGCGCAGCAGATCCATCCCATACGAGCGCTGCGTCGTCGCCGGCCGGCCGCACGCCTGCAGATCCCTCAGATACGCCGCGACGGGGGCGACCACTACTCCATCTGGATCTTCCAGCCGGTAAGGCTCAAACGGGTCGCCGGTCGCTTCAAGCGACCCGTGCTGCGGCACCACCAGCGACGACAGATCCCGCGGACGATCTCCCATTTCGATCATGAGCCGGGAACGTACCCACCCCCGCCAGTGCATGTCCGCTGAACTGGGGAGCCCCTTCCCGTAGTTCAGTCAACAGGGCGTCTTCCAGCAGTTTCTCCAGCCGGGAGTAGTGCCGGGTGCGCTCGCGGGTCAGGTCGGTCCGCAGCCTGGTGTAATCCCGCAGCTGGCGGATCTCAGCCGGCGGGACAAACGACGGCCGGAGCATGCCCCGCTCGGTGAGCTTGGCCAGCCACACCGCATCGAGCTTGTCCGTCTTGGGCCTGCCCGGGGCCTGCTTCACGTCCCGGGCCCGGACCAGCTGCACATCCAGCCCGGCCGCCTCCAGCAGGTAGAA
>JBEKCN010000013.1:0-12103 GCA_050014855.1 Streptosporangiaceae bacterium
GCCTGGTGGACGTCCTCGAGACCTCGATGCTCAAGCGGATCGCCCACGGCCGCCCCTTCGGCGTGGCGGTGCTCGCCGAGGGCATCGGCCTGCGCCTCCCCCCGGACGAGCTCCGGAAGGCCTTGCCGGAAGCCGAGCTAGACGAGCACGGCCACGTCCGGCTGGCCGAGCTCGAGCTGGACCGCCTGCTGGCGAAGCTGGTCAAGGACCGCTTCAAGGAGCGAGGGCAGAAGGTCACGGTCGAGGGCAAGAACATCGGCTACGAGCTCCGGTGCGCGCCCCCCATCCCGTTCGACGTCGAGTACACCCGCGACCTCGGCTTTAGCGCCGTCGACTACCTGAAGCAGGTGCTGGAGGGCGACGAGCCTGGCGGCATGGTCACGATCCAAGAGGGGCACATGGTGCCGCTGCCCTTCGGGTCGTTCACCGACCCCGAGACGGGGCGGGTGCGGATCCGGCTGGTGAACATCGAGTCGAGCTCGTACCGGGTGGCCCGCGAGTACACGATCCGGCTGGACCGCGAGGACCTCGAGGATCCAGAGAAGCTCGGCCCGATCGCGGAGGCCTCCGGGCTTTCGCCCAAGGCCTTCCGCGACCGGTACGGCTATCTGACCGAGGGCTGAGCCCCGGCCGCCGAGCCGCCCGGACCCGTCGCAGGGAACCCTCGATGAGGAAGATCATCGCTGATGATGCCGGTGTCCGTCGGCGGCTTCATCGAGGGGCCGGAGCGCGAACTCGACGGGCAGAAGGCCGACGGCGAGCGGCACCGCCGGTTCAGCGAGTAGCTCCGGACCGGCGGTGCGCCGCTGGACGCGGCGACAACCGCTGGCCTACCTCTCGCCCTCCCCCCAGCGGCCCATCTTGAGCAGACGCTGTTCAAGATCCGCCCATGTCCTGCTCCACTCCAAGAGCGGGCCGAGGATCTGCTCCAGCGCCGCAAGCTGCTCGTCGTAGGAGGACAGCTGGGCTTTCAGCGCCTCGATGCTGCGTCGCTGCGCGGCGATGCTCTCGCCGATCGAGGACATCTGCGCCGCCGAAAGGGCGCCAGGCAGCGGAAGCGCGCCAGCGACCGACGGGAGACTTCTGCCAGGTCTGGAGAGGCCCTCCAGTCTCTCGGTGATCTCGTGAAGCTGGCCGATGAATTCCTGGACCAGGCGGGGAACCATGCCTGATGTGCTCTTGTCGTCCTCGGTCATCGGCGTAATCCTTTCCGGCAAGCCCGCAGCAGCCACTGTCTGTACGCGATCATTCCCGGTCGCACGCAGGTAACGCTTGATCCGGTCGACCAGCATCCTCATTTGGTTGTCATGGAGGTGATCGTGAGGCACCACAATCGAGGCGCGCTGCGCCTCGATCAGTGGACAATAGGCATTATGCCGCCGGAAGCGTAGTGATCTGAGCTTCGATCCCCGGCATGATGCCGCGATTGGCGTGTCCCTCAGTGCCTGATGCGCCAGCCGGGCATGCGCTGAGCCCACAGCGCGGAAGGGAGGCAACCCCCACGGCGCGGCGCTGCAGCCGGGCCGACAATCTGCCCAGCGCCGCTGCCTGCCGCCCGGTCGCTGGGACCAATCGAAGCAGGTGAGAGGACTCGTCTCACCCGTCCGCAAAGGACTCGGTCAGGTGCCGACGTAGGCCGCGAGGTGCTCGCCGGTGAGGGTGGAGCGGGCGGCGACGAGGTCGGCAGGCGTGCCCTCGAAGACGATCCGGCCGCCGTCGTGGCCGGCGCCGGGGCCGAGGTCGATGATCCAGTCCGCGTGCGCCATGACGGCCTGGTGGTGCTCGACGACGATAACTGACTTGCCGGATTCGACGAGCCGGTCGAGCAGGCCGAGCAGCTGCTCGACGTCGGCGAGGTGCAGGCCAGCGGTCGGCTCGTCGAGGACGTAGATGCCGCCGTTGGCGGCCAGGTGGGTGGCCAGCTTGAGCCGCTGCCGCTCGCCGCCGGACAGCGTAGTGAGCGGCTGGCCGATGGTGAGGTAGCCGAGCCCGACGTCGGCGAGCCGCTTGAGGATGGCGTGCGCGGCCGGCGTGTGCGCTTCCCCTGCGCCCAAGAACTCCAGGGCCTCGGTCACGGGCATCGCGAGCACCTCGCTGATGTCGCGGCCGCCGAGGTAGTAGTCCAGCACCGACGTGTCGAACCGCTTCCCGCCGCACACCTCGCAGGTGGTGGCGACGCCGGCCATCATCGCCAGGTCGGTGTAGATGACGCCGGCGCCGTTGCAGTTGGGGCAGGCGCCTTCGGAGTTGGCGCTGAACAGGGCGGGCTTCACGCCGTTGGCCTTCGCGAACGCCTTGCGGATCGGGTCGAGCAGCCCGGTGTAGGTGGCCGGGTTGCTCCGCCGCGAGCCCCTGATCGGCGCCTGGTCGACCGACACCACCCCGTCCCGGCCGGACACCGAGCCGTGCATAAGCGAGCTCTTGCCCGAGCCCGCCACCCCGGTGACGACGGTCAGCACGCCGAGCGGGATGTCGACGTCCACGTCCTGCAGGTTGTGCAGGCTGGCCCCGCGCACCTCCAGCGCGCCCGGGGGTGTGCGCACCGATTCCTTCAGCGAGGCGCGGTCGTCCAGGTGCCGCCCGGTGATGGTGTCGCTGGACCGCAGTCCCTCGACGGTGCCCTCGAAGCAGACGGTGCCGCCCGCCGGACCGGCGCCGGGACCGAGGTCGACGACGTGATCGGCGATCGCGATCATCTCTGGCTTGTGCTCCACGACGAGCACCGTGTTGCCCTTGTCCCGCAACTGAAGCAGCAGGTCGTTCATGCGCTGGATGTCGTGCGGGTGCAGGCCGACGGTCGGCTCGTCGAAGACGTAGGTCACGTCGGTGAGCGACGACCCGAGCTGGCGGATCATCTTGGTGCGCTGCGCCTCGCCACCCGACAGGGTCCCCGTCGGCCGGTCCAGCGAGAGGTAGCCCAGGCCGATCTCGGTGAACGAGTCGAGGTGCTGCTTGAGCGCGGCGATCAGCGGTGCCGCCGACGGCTCGTCGAGACCGTCGGCCCACCCGGCCAGGTCGCTGATCTGCATCGCGCACGCGTCGGCAATGCTGATCCCCCTGATCTTCGAGGACCGGGCCGCCTCGGACAGGCGGGTGCCGTCGCACTCCGGGCAGGTGGTGAAGGTGACCGCGCGGTCCACGAACGCCCGGACGTGCGGCTGCATCGCCTCGGTGTCCTTGGCCAGCATCGACTTCTGGATCCGCGGGATCAGCCCTTCATAGGTCATGTTGATGCCCGCGATCTTCATCCGCACCGGCTCGTGGTACAAAAAGTCGTCCAGTTCCTTCTTGGTGAACTTACGGACCGGCTTGTCCGGGTCGTAGTAGCCCGACGCGCTGTACAGCCGGGAGTTCCAGCCGCCTCCGGTGTAGCCGGGGACGGTGATCGCGCCTTCGTTGAGCGACTTGCTGTCGTCGTAGAGCTGGGTCAGGTCCAGGTCGGTGACCGAGCCCCGGCCCTCGCACCGCGGGCACATGCCACCGATGATGTTGAAGCTGCGCCGCTCCTTCACGGTCTTGCCGCCGCGCTCGAACTTGACCGCGCCCGCTCCGCTGATCGAGGCGACGTTGAAGGAGAACGCCTGGGGCGATCCGATATGCGGCCGCCCAAGCCGGCTGAAAAGGATACGCAGCATCGCGCTGGCGTCGGTGGCGGTGCCGACCGTGGAGCGGGGGTCGGTCCCCATCCGCTGCTGGTCGACGAGGATCGCGGTCGTCAGCCCTTCGAGCACGTCGACCTCGGGCCGGGCCAGCGTCGGCATGAAGCCCTGCACGAAGGCGCTGTACGTCTCGTTGATCAGCCGCTGCGACTCCGCGGCGATCGAGCCGAACACCAGCGAACTCTTGCCCGAGCCGGAGACGCCGGTGAACACCGTCAGCCGGCGCTTCGGGATCTCGACGCTGATGTCCTTGAGGTTGTTCACGCGCGCGCCGTGCACGCGGATCAGATCGTGGCGGTCGCACACGTGCGGCGCAGGCGACTGCGTTTGTGTCCTCGTGGCCATGCTCATCGTGTCTCCATCGGTGCGGCAACGGTCCCCTGTTTACCTGATCAGCGGTACCGGCCGGATGGCGCGATCCCGGCCGGGGCGGGAGCGGGGTGCGGAGCCCGCGTCGATGGCGATGTCCATGACGATCACGCTAGCTGCGGCCCGAGGATCCGCGCTTCTCGATTCCTGATCGGTCTGGCCAACGTCGAGGTCCGGGAACGCCCCCGCTGGCGAGCCTGCGAGCGAGCTAACTGCGAGCGAGCCAACTGCTAGCGAGCCAACTGCGAGCGAGCCAACTGCGAGCGAGCTAAGCGGGCTGACGGAACGGCCGATTCCCCCGCGGATCACGGGCGAGCCCAGCCGAATCACCTGGATAAGCTGACCTCTTCGCGCCAATTCCCATGATCGGCGCGGGTTTTCCGCAGTATTTGCGGAAAACCGCGCCAATCAGCGGTGCAGCTCCCACGGGACGCGCCGGGTGGGGCATATGTTACCGGTGGTGCAGCCGCCCGGGTGATCGTCCCGATTCGGGCCGCGCTGCCCGCAATACCCTTCTGAAACCTCCGCTGTTAAGGATCTTTAACCGCTGGGGCCCATTTGGCAGGCTCGATCCTGGTCGGGCAGGATGCTGCGGGTGGAACAGGAAAAGGTACGCACTGCCGTCGGGGCCCGCTGGAGCGGCGAGATCCTGCCCAGCCTGGCCGGGCTGATAGAAATCCCGGCCCTCTCCCCCGCCTTCGACCCGGCCTGGGCGGCCAGCGGGCAGCTGGACGCCGCCGTGGAGCACGTCCGGGCCTGGATCGGCCGCCGCGGGTTGCCCGGCGCCCAGACCGACGTCATCCGGCTGCCGGGCCGGTCCCCGCTGCTGCTGGTCGACGTGCCCGCGACCGCGGGCGCCAGCGGCCGGGGCACGGTCCTGCTGTACGGGCACCTGGACAAGCAGCCGCCGGTTGGCGGATGGGCGGATGGGCTCGGCCCGTGGCGGCCGGTCTTCCGCGACGGCCGGCTCTATGGGCGCGGCGCGGTCGACGACGGATACGCGGGGTACGCCGCGACGGCCGCGCTGGAAGCGGTGCACGCGGCAGGCGGGCAGCACGCCCGGGCGGTCATGCTGCTGGAGACCGGCGAGGAATCCGGCTCACCTGACCTGCCCGCCTACATGGAGTACCTGGCGGACCGGCTGGGCGAGGTCACCTTCGTGGTGTGCCTGGACGGCGGGGGCGGCGACTACGAGCGGATGTGGCTGACCAGCAGCCTGCGCGGGCTGGTCAGCCTCACCGTCACGGTGCGCGTGCTGGACACCGCGCAGCACTCCGGGCTGGCCAGCGGCATCGTGCCGAGCTCGTTCCGCATCATGCGCCTCCTGCTCGACCGGCTGGAAGACGCGGCGACCGGTGAGGTCAAGGTCGGGGAGATGACGGTCGCGATCCCGCCGGACCGGGTGGCCGAGGCGGAGACGGTCGCCGCCCTCGACCCCGGGGCGGTCCAGCGGCGCTACCCGCTCGTCACGGGCATGCGGGCCGCCGCCGAGGACGACGCGGAGCTGATCCTCAACAACACCTGGCGGCCCACCCTGTCGGTGATCGGGGCGGCGGGGCTGCCGGAGCCGGCCGAGGCGGGGAACGTACTGCGCGCCTGGACGGCACTGAGGCTGAGCTTCCGCACGCCGCCGACCGCCGACGCGAAGGCCGCCGCGGACGCGGTGACCAAGATCCTGACCACGGACGTGCCCTACGGCGCGGCGGTCGAGCTCAGCGGCACCGTGGCCGAAGACGGCTGGAACGCGCCGGCGCTGGCGCCATGGCTGGCCGACGCGCTGGCCCAGGCCGGCGAGCGGGCGCTCGGCACCCCGTACCGCAGCCTGGGTATCGGCGGGTCGGTGCCCTTCATGGGACTGCTGGGCCGGCTCTACCCGGAGGCGCAGATCCTGATCACCGGCGCGCTGGGCGCCGACTCCAACGCGCACGTGCCTGACGAATGGCTGAACATCCGGTTCGCCGAGCAGATCACCGAGTCCGTCGCCTACCTGCTCGACGCCCACGCCCGCCAGCCTCAGCGGTGACGGGTCCGGCGGAGGCGCCACAGCGCAATCAGGGCGGCGGAGCCGACGACGATCCCGGCGGCCCAGGGCCAGGGGCTGCCCGGCGCGCTGGAGTCGCTGGGGCTCGCCACGGACGCTCGGGCGGACGGGGACGCGGAGGCGGGTCGGCCGGGCGAGGCGGCCGGAGACGGGGCGGCCGGAGACGCGACCGGCCAGGACTTCGTCTCAAGGGTGGCGCCACCCGCGCCCGCCACCACCATTGAAGACAGCAGCCCGGTGGGGGTGGCTGAGACCTCCAGCTCCTCACCGATCTCGAAGAACCCGGGGCCGGCCGGCGAGGCGGTAAGCGGGACGAGCGCACCGGATGCGGTGAGCGGGCCGCTGAGGCTCAGATCGGTCCAGTCGTAGCCAAGGTGGTCCCCGGACCGGACGTGCACGGCGCACACCAGGCGGACGCTGACCGGCGACAGGACACCAAGCGCGGGCAGGAGCAGATCCGCTCCGCCAGGCACGTCCGGCGGGGTGACGGTGGAGTACTGCCACGGGCCTCCCGGCAGGCCGGCGGCTAGCGCGATGACGCTCCGCCCGGACCGCCAGAGCGGCGCGGCGACCACGAGCCGGCCGCTGGGCAGCGCGGTGACATCACCGGCCGGGAAATCGTAGAAACTGGCGCCCGGCAGCGCGAGCGGCAGCGGGTCACCCGTCAGGACCGCCTGGGGCCGGCCCGGCTGGCCGTCGGGCGGCAGAACCGAGACGAAGACCGCCTCCTCGCCATCGTCGCTCATCGTCTCGGTCCAGGAGACCGCCACCTGGCCGTCGGCGAGCGGCGTCAGCCGGGCCCCGAAGGCGGCGCGCCCACCCCCGAGGGACAGGCCCACCGGCGCGCCGAAGGTACGGCCACCGTCGTGGGAGACGGCGACCTCGATCTGGTCGTCCTGCCCGACGTTCTGGCAGGCGTCGGCGTCGGCGCCCTGCGACCAGGCCACCCATACGGTGCCGTCCGGGCCAGCGGCCACCACCGGCCGGTCATCGAAACGGCCGGTACCGCGCTGGTCACTGACGAGCTGGGCGGGCCCGAGCCCGCCCGTAGCGTAGACCCTTGCGATCGCCACGGACCCGCTGGTGATACAGCTCTCGCCGGGTGGCGAGGTGCCGGCCACGACGAGGACCGGGCCGTTGGGGACCGCCGCCGCGGAGGCGTCGTAACTAGACCCGAAACCGGCCGGCAACACCGGTCCCGCCGGAATCCAGGATCCCGCGTCCGCGCGCCTGGTCCAAGCGCTGACCTGCGCGCCCGCCGACCCGAAGGTCGTGGCCACCACCGCGCTGACCGCCGTGTCCTGGGCGGCCGCTGGCTCGCCCAGGCTACGCGCCGGGCCACTGGTCACGGTCCCGCTGAGCGCGGTGGTCCCGGGACCGGCCGCCGCGGCCAGCATCGCCACCGCACCCACGGCGGCGGCTGCCCGGGCCGTACGGCGCAGGCAGCTACCGACTATTCGAAGCACAAACACGTCGTCAAGACCCTACCCGAAAGAAGCTAAATGGGCACGGTCGGCCCGCGCTTCATAATTCCTTCATAAAAAGGTGTTTCATGCTGTCTTCACGGCCGGACCCTACCGTTTTCTCAGCACTGGCGAACACTGGACCTGCCGGGAGGCCGTTAAGTGAATATTCCACTGGAACGGACGTGGGATAAACGCGTGGAGAAATGGCATTCTCACGTCACGTCGGCGGCCGCATTCGGGAAAGTACTGGACCATCTCCTGCGACTGGCGGCGCCGCAGGAAGCCGACGAGTGCGTGGACCTGGGCGCCGGTACCGGGTTTGTGACGACGGCTCTGGCGCCGCGGGTGTCCTCGGTGCTGGCGGTGGACATCTCGGCCGCGATGGCCGCGTCGCTGCTCCAGCGGGCCACGGCCGCCGGGCTGGCGAACGTGTCGGCCGAGGTCGCTGACCTCGCCCGGCTGAGTCTTCCCCCGGGCCGCGCCGACCTGGTCGTCTCCAGCTACGCGCTGCACCACCTCACAGACGATGAAAAGCGGGATCTGGTGGCACGGGCCGCGCAATGGCTTCGCCCAGACGGCCGTCTCGTCATCGCTGACATGATGTTCGGCCGGGGTGGCAGCCAGCGGGACCGGCAGATCCTGCAGCAGAAGGTGGCCTCGCTGGCCGCCAAGGGACCGGGCGGATGGTGGCGGATCGCCAAGAACCTGGGCCGCTACGGACTAGGTGTCGGCCAGGAGCACCCGGCGACGCCAGAATTCTGGCTGGCGGCGCTGCGTGAGGCTGGGTTTACGGAAGTGGTGTTCCAGCCGGTCATAGCCGAGGCCGGGATCGTTCGCGGCGTCCGGGCGCCCGGGTGAACGCACGGCATCGGCCCGGCCCGGTGCAGGATTCGCCCGCCTGCCCCGGTAGACAGGCGGCGATACCGGCGAGCCGCGGGTGGCTGGGGGCTGCCGTCGCGCTGGCCGGCCTCTGCCTGGCCGCCGCATGCGGCACTTCGCCCGGGTCTACCCGGGACGGCCAGCCGACGGCGGGCGGCCAGGCGACCGGACGGACGGCGGGGGCGACAGCGGAGGCGACAGCCGGACAGCCGTCCGGCTCCCCGGCCGTCCGGCTGTCCCAGGTGCAGACGGCCGACGGGTCGCTGGTGACCGTGGCCACCTTCGCTGGCCCGGTCCAGTACGTCCTGCACGACGGAAGCCAGGATCCCCAGCCTCCGCACCCCGTCCTCCTGCACGCAGGTCCTGCGATCGGCACCGCCGAGCGCTCGCGGCTGCTGGCCGCGTTCAACGGTGGCTTCCTGATGCGCTCCAGGGCTGGCGGCTACGGGCAGGAGGGGCACGTGTTCCGCGGCCTGCGGCACGGCCTGGCCAGCCTCGTCATCGACCGATCCGGGCACGCCCGCATCGGCGTCTGGGGGGCCGGTGTCCCCGCCCCTGGCGAGAGTGTCTACAGCGTCCGGCAGAACCTGTGGCCGCTGGTCATGGACGGGAAACGCACCCCGGAGACGGACAAATGGTGGCGGTGGGGCGGCACGGTCGGCCACGTCGAGTACGTCGCCCGCAGCGCCCTGGGCCAGAACGCCGCCGGAGAGCTGATCTACGCGGCGAGCATGTCCACCACCCCGGCGGACCTGGCCGACGCACTGGTCCGCAGCGGTGCACTGGTCGGCATGCAACTGGACATCAACCCCGAATGGGTCCAGCTCGACACGGCGGCGGCGCCGGGCACGGCGCTGACCGCGGCCATCCCCCATCAGGTCCGCCCGGCCACCCAGTACCTGACCGGCTGGACCCGTGACTTCATCGCCGTGCTGGCTCCCGCCAGAACGGTTGGCCGGTAGAAGCAGCCGCGCCCGCAGCCCGGACCATGGTGAGGGTCTCTGGCCGGGTGCTCAGCACCAGCTCAGGTGCCCTTGGGCCGGTACTGCAGCCGGCGCCGGGCCGTCTCACAGACGCCGCGGCGCTCGTTGTCCGCGGCGATCTGCCGGGCCTGGTCCCGATCCGCCGGGGTCAGCAGGCCGTTGGCCAGGAGGAACTCGGGGATGTCGCGCGCGTGGCCGCGCTCGTTCCAGATAAGGCCCTGGAGCAGCTTCTTGTAGTCCGATACCGCGCCTTCGCCGCTCAGGTCCAGCGCGATCACCACGTCCATCATCGGCAGGGCCTGCGCGGCGGGCAGGCCGAGGATGAACTCCTGGTAGTAGTACGCCATCGCCATCCGCGCGGTCACGTTGCGCTCGAAGTAGCCGCGCACCCGGTCGGCGGCCTCCCCGCGGGCCGGGTGGCTGCGTCCCTGGACGGGGCCGACCCGGGCGTTCTGGGTAACCGGGCCGGGCCGGTCCTGGGGGCCGCCGGGTCGGGGGTCGGGGGCCGGCCGCTGGGCCGGGACCTCCAGCCGCAGCGGCAGCACCCAGGCCGCCACGCTGACCAGCCAGGTGCCCGGCTCGAGCACGATCGGCAGCGCCTCGTACTGGGCCGGGGCCACGGGCAGGACGTGCCGCGCGGCCCGCTGCACCTCCTCGGCAGTCTGCGGCACTCCCTCGCGGTACGGCGCCAGGTACACCCGGTAGGTGGTGTCCCGGCTGAACAGCTCCCACCGGTGGTGCACATAGCGCAGGCCCGCGCAGCGCGGCGCCCGGTGCAGGGTCACGTCCTCGTTGCCGCTGAGCATCTCCCGGTCCAGCCAGGTGATCTCATCCGGCCGGCAGGCGGCCCACTCGCCGCTGACCGCCGACCAGAGCAGGAGACGGCCCACGGCCACCGATGACGCTGCCACAGCTCACAATTGTGGCACTGCGGGCTGGGTGCGCGAGCCTCAGCGGATCTCGACCCGGGAGGACAGGGCATCCGGCCGGGTGCCCCACCGGACCACGTCGCCGTCGCTGACGGGCGCCTCACCGGTCACTGGCTCCCCGTTCACGGTGAGCCCGTTCATGCCCAGGTTGGCGATCCGCCACTGGCCGCCGGAGAACGTGAACCGGGCATGCTCCCGGGACACCGTGGGCACCTCGGGCAGCCCCAGCTCCACCGGCCCGCGCCCGGCCCGGGCGCCGGACGTCCGGGTCTCCGCGACCTCGTCCCCGGTGACCAGCCGGAGCATCGGGATGGCCGGCCCGGTGCGCTCCAGGACGGTCGGCACGCCGAAACCATTGCTCCAGCCCCGGTTCTTGAGCGCGACCGTCGCCCCGTCGTCACCGGCCGGGTTGCCGCGGACCTGGGGTTCCGGAAAGGCCGGGGTGGGCCGGCCGTGGGCATCCGGCACGGCCGGATAGGCGCCCACGTGGGAGTCCGGGCCAGCCGGATAGGCGCCCACATGGGAGTCCGGGCCAGCCGGATAGGCGCCGACACGGGAGTCCGGGCCGGCCGGGGCGGCCCCCGCGTGGGCCAGCTGCGGGCTGGGCTGCGGGCTGGGCGCGCCCGGCAGGCCGGCGTCGACGGGCTGTCCCTGGCGCAGCCGGTAACGGCCCGGCGGCACCGACGGGTCGACGATCATCCGCACCTCGGCCGGGGCCGGCCGGGCGAACCGGGCCCCGTGCTCCTGGACCTGTTCCAGGTAGACCTCGGTGGCACTCTCCATGACCAGGGCGGGCTCCATCCGCTCGCCCAGGGAGCGCAGATCCTCGGGGTTCATGCGCAGCTCGACGATGTTCGGCGCGAGCAGAGTCCCGCTCGGGGTGACCACGAACACCTCGGGCAGGTGCTTCAGCGCGATCTGCAGCACCTCCTGGCCGTCCCGCCACGGCCGCGCCGCGATCCGCTGGATCCACGGGTGGTCCCGGGTCACACCCAGGGCCCGCAGGCCGAAGAAGGCCACCACGGCGAAGGCGGCCAGGACGATGAGCAGCACGGTCGCCCCGGTGACCGAACCGCTGATGGCGAACAGGACCACCCAGGCCACGGCGACGCCGGCCGCGATCTTCCACCGTCTCCGGCTGCGCGGCGGCAGTGAAGCCCGCGCCAGCCGGCGCATCGCTTCCCCGTGCTCACTCATCCAGCACCGTCCCCTTGGCTATGTGTATCGCCGCATGCGTGATTGGCCTGGCGCCCGCCGCGCACGCGGCTACCTGGTTCGTCCTATGAGGATCGGGCCCCGCCGCGCGCGCGTCAACGAATTCGGCAGTTCTTCCAGACATCTGGAAATCACGGCGGGCGGCCAGTTGCTGCTAAGCAGAACCTGGTGGCCAGCGCTGAGCTCCCGCTGTGCGGATCGCGGCGGGGCCAGCCTACAGCTTATCCAAATACTGGCGAGAAGGCGTGCAGAAAAACGTCGGATATAAATGCAAGTTAAACCAGGTTCTGTTCAGTTGAAATGAATTTTTCATAAGCTACGTAGAAATGGCGTTCAGCGTTAGCCGAAAACGGCCGCCGAAACTGAGCAGCATGAAGCCACTCGACATCGTCGCAGAGCCCGGACGTCCCGTGGCTGATCGCGAAACCCCGGCTCCGCAGGTGGACATCGTCGTCCCGGTCAAGGACGAGGAACGCGATCTAGCCCCCAGCGTCCGGCGGCTCTGCTCCTACCTGCGCGAGCAATTCCCTTTCTCCGCGCGGGTCACTATTGCCGATAACGG
>JBEKCN010000014.1:0-12099 GCA_050014855.1 Streptosporangiaceae bacterium
ACGCCCGGGTACAGCCCGGTCAGCGTGAATTCCTGCGTGGCCGGATCCGGTTCGAGCACGCCGAGATCGGTGATGATCTTCAGCGGCCCGGCGCCGGTGAGGCCGAGGCGTTGCCGCGTGCCAGGGCCGGACCCGTAGCCGACCGACGTCACGAAATCGACCCGCTCCACGAACGACCGGAGGGTCTGCCGGACGACGACGATGACCTCACGGCAGGATGCGGCGATTTCAGGGGCCCCGCCCGCTCCGGGCAGCCGCGTCTTCGGGGCCGTGTAGTCACCGCCGATGACCGTGGTGTTGATATTGCCGTACTTGTCGATCTGGGCAGCACCGAGGAACCCGACGTCGATGCGGCCCGGCTGGAGCCAGTAGTTGAAGATCTCCGGCACGCTCACCACGGCGTCCGCGGTCTCGGCCAGGATGCCGTCGCCGATGGACAGCGGCAGCCGGTCCGGCTTGGTCCCGATCGTGCCCGACTCGTAGATGAGCACGAGCCCGGGTGCGTGCGTCACACGGGCCAGGTTCGCCGCCGCGCTGGGCAGGCCGATCCCCACGAAGCAGGTGACGTTGTCCCGCAGCGCCCGCGCGGCCGAGACCGTCATCATCTCGTCGGACGTGTAGTCCGCCATGCGCGCCTACCTCCCCCGGGCTGCTTCGGGTGCGCCCTGGGCTGCTTCGGGTGCGCCCTGGGCTGCTTCGGGTGCGCCCTGGGCTGCTTCGGGTGCGCCCTGGGCTGCTTCGGGTGCGCCCTGGGCTGCTTCGGGTGCGCCGGGGATCTCGGTATCCAGCCAGTGCCGGAACGCGTCGCGGTCGCGGCCGATGGGGTCCCAGGCCAGGTAGTAGTCATTGTCCCGGTCGTAGTAGCCGAGCGCGTAGGACGGCCGGGAGCCGCCGGGAGCTTCGGCGATGTAACTGACCGTCCAGGCGGGCAGCACCACGGCATCCGGGCGCGGGTCCAGCCGCGGCACGACCTCCTCGACGGTGACGACCGACCGTTTCGCGGCCAGCACGGCCTCCTTCTGCACGCCGGTGATCCCCCAAAACTGGACGTTTCCGGTGGTGTCGGCGCGCTGGGCGTGAATGATGGCCACGTCTGGGTTGAGCGCGGACACGGCGGTGAGCACTTCGCCGGTGAACGGGCAGGTGATGGGCCGGATGCTGGGTTCCAGCGGGCCGCCGCCGGCGGGGCCGTCCATCAGGCCGGTCCCGCTGTAGCCACGGAGCACGGCGAACGGCAGGCCCGAGGCGCCGGCCACGTAGCGGTTGGCCATGCCTGCGTGGCTGTGCTCCTCCAGTTCCAGCGGCACCGGCCAGGAATGCTCGACGGCGTCCCGGAACCGGTGCAGCGAACCGACGCCGGGGTTGCCGCCCCAGGAAAACACGAGCTTGCGGGCACAGCCTGCCCCGATGAGCTGGTCGTAGATGAGATCGGGGGTCATCCGGATGAGGGTGAGGTCGTGGCGGCCCTGCCGGATCACCTCGTGCCCGGCGGCGAACGGGATCAGGTGGGTGAAGCCTTCCATCGCCACCGTGTCGCCGTCCCGCACGGCCTGCGTGATCGCCTCGGCCAGTGACACGATCTCAGCCATATCGCCTTCCCATCAGTGACCGCTGAGTGCACACTCGTTCGACATCCGTACGATAGCGACCACCTGGACCGGCGTCGATGGGCGGGCCAGGCAGGACGAGGGCCGCCGGGCCGCTATGCGCGGGCGGGCCTACCGGACGGCCGGGCCTACCGGACGGGCGGGCCTACCGGACGGGCGGGCCTACCGGACGGGCGGTGAGTCCGGGTCGGCGCCCTGCTCGGCCAGTACCCGCTGAGCCACCGCGAATGCGCGGTTAGCCGCCGGCACGCCCGCGTAGACCGCGACCTGCAGCAGCACCTCCTGGATCTGCTCCGGCGTGAGCCCGTTGCGCAACGCGGCCCGGACATGCATGGCCAGCTCGCCCTCATGCTGCAGCGCGGCCAGCACGGTCAGCGCGATGATGCTGCGCTCGGCGCGGGACAGGCCGGGCCGGGACCAGATGTCACCCCAGGCGTACCTGGTGATGAAGTCCTGGAACGGCTCGGTGAACGCGGTCGTGTTCGCGATGGCCCGGTCGACGTGCTCATCGCCGAGCACCTCGCGCCGGACGGCCATCCCCTGGCGGGTTCGTTCGGCATCATCCATGACCATCGGGGCCCTTCTCCTGCTGCTGATGCGCCGCCAAGGCGGCATCGACAAATACCGAGGACGAGCCAAGGTACTGGGCCGGGTCCAGGGCCGATTCGATCTGCTCGGGGGTGATCCCGGCGGCTTCCAGCCGTTCCGCCGACTGCGGCAGCCCGAGCAAAACGTCGCGCAGCGGCAGGCCGGCCGAGACCGCGCGCGCCCCGGCCTCGGCCACGAGATCGTGCGCGGCCGCCCGTCCCAGCGTGTCCGCCAGCAGCGCCACCACGTGCTCGGCGAGCGGCAGTCCCTTGGCCGCGGCCAGGTTCGTGCTCATCCGCCCCGCGTCCACGGTCAGGCCGCCGAGCATCTCGGCCGCCCAGGACGCCGCCGAGCCCGTCAGGCTGAGCAGGTCAGCGAGTGGCTCCCACTCGGCGTGCCAGGCGCCGGCGGCCCGCTGGTGCTCCTGTTCGGCGGCGGCCGTCAGCGTCGCGAGCAGGCCAGGGGCCCGCTTGGCGGAGCCGAGGATGGCGACGGCCGCGACCGGGTTCTGCTTCTGTGGCATGGCGGAAGAACCGCCGCGCCGCGGTGAGCCGCCGCCGGCCGCCTGCTCGCCGGGTCCCTCGGCCACCTCAGCCACCTCGGACTGCGACAGCAGCGTGACGTCGCGCGCGATCTTGCCCAGCACGGCATCCGCGCCGGCCAGCGCGGCGGCCAGCTCCACCACCCGCAGCCGGCTGGTGTGCCACGGCAGCACCGGCGCTGGCAGGTCCAGCTCCTCCGCCAGCAGCGCCACGACCCGCGCGCCTGCGTCACCGAGGGAGGCCAGCGTGCCCGCGGCCCCGCCGAACTGCACGGCGAGCCGCTCGGCGCGCACCCGCGCGAGGCCAGCCTGCGCGTCGTCGAGGGCGGCCAGCCAGCCCGCCGCGACCAGCCCGAACGTGATGGGGACGGCCTGATGCAGCAGGGTCCGGCCGATCATGATCGTGGCCCGGTGCTGGCCAGCGAGCGCGGCCGCCGCCCGGGCCGCCACCGCGACGTCGGCGATGATCTGGTCCAGCGCGTCCCGGGCCATCAGCATGGCCGCGGTGTCGATGATGTCCTGGCTCGTCGCGCCGCGATGGACCGCGCCCGCCGCGGTGCGGGGCACCTGCCGGGCCAGGGCCCGGCTCAGCGCGGGCACGGGGTTGCCGGTCAGGGCGGCCAGCTCACCCAGTTCGGCCACGTCGAAGTTGTCCGCCACGGCCGCCTTCGTCACCGCGGCACCGGCCCCGGCGGGCACGAGTCCGGCTCGCTCCACCGCGCGGGCGAGCGCAGCCTCCACCTCCAGCATGGACCGCAGCCACGCCTGGTCCCCGGTTTCGACACGGCCACGGTGGAATACGCCACCGAACAACCCGCGGCTCGGGTCCTGCTCAGACATGGCTCGGCCACTCCTTCCGGTAGGTCTGGTCCCCTCGCACCACGTCTCGCCCGCGGACCACGATAGACGTAAGGTCGAGATCATGAACGCGCCTTCGTTTGCGCCGGGCGGGCCGGCGCTCCCCCAAGAACGCCGCCTCGTCACCGAGATCCCCGGGCCGGCCTCACGCGAGCTGCTCGGCCGCCGCCAGGCCACCGTGGCGCGGGGCGTGAGCCACGTGCTGCCCGTGTTCATCACGGCCGCCGGCGGCGGCGTCCTGGTCGACGCCGACGGCAACTCGCTCATCGACTTCGGCTCGGGTATCGCCGTGGTGTCGGCAGGCAACGCCGCCCCGCGCGTGGTGGAACGGGTCAGCGAGCAGGTCGCCCGCTTCACCCACACGTGCTTCATGGTCACGCCGTATGAGGAGTACGTCGCGGTCTGCGAGGAGCTTGCGCGCCGCACCCCCGGCGATCACGAGAAGCGGTCCGCGCTGCTGAACTCGGGCGCGGAGGCGGTGGAAAACGCGGTCAAGATCGCCCGGCACGCCACCGGGCGCCAGGCCGTCGTCGCGTTCGACCACGCCTACCACGGCCGGACGAACCTGACGATGGCGCTCACCGCGAAAAACATGCCCTACAAGCAGGGGTTCGGCCCGTTCGCCGGGGAGATCTACCGGGCGCCGATGGCCTACCCGCTGCGCTGGCCGGGTGGCCCGGAGGCCTGCCGGGAGCAGGCCCTGGACGTCATCACGGGGCTGATCCACACCCAGGTCGGCGAGGAGAACGTGGCCGCCGTCATCATCGAGCCGATCCAGGGCGAGGGCGGGTTCATCGTCCCGCCGCCGGGATTCCTGGCCGGGCTGGCCGAGTTCTGCCGCACGTACGGGATCGTGCTGATCGCGGACGAGATCCAGACCGGCTTCTGCCGGACCGGCGACTGGTTCGCCTGCGAGCACGAGGGCGTCGTCCCGGACCTGATCACGACGGCCAAGGGGATCGCGGATGGGCTGCCGCTCGGCGGGGTCACCGGCCGCGCCGAGCTGATGGATGCCGTGCACGTGGGCGGGCTCGGCGGCACCTTCGGCGGGAACCCGGTGGCCTGCGCGGCCGCGCTCGGCGCGATCGAGACGATGGCTGCCGAGGACCTGGCCGGGCGGGCCCGCCACATCGGCGAGATCATGCTGCCGCGGCTGGGCAAGCTCGCCGAGGCCAACCCGTACATCGGCGACGTCCGGGGCCGCGGGGCCATGATCGCGGTCGAGGTGGTCAAGCCCGGCGGCATCGAGGCAGACCCGGCCGCCACGGGCCAGGTCGCGAAGGCCTGCCACGCCGCCGGCCTGGTCGTGCTGACCTGCGGCACGTTTGGGAACGTACTGCGCTTCCTGCCGCCGCTGGTCATCGGCGACGCGCTGCTCGAAGAGGGGCTGTCGATCCTGGAGGACGCGTTCGCGGCGCTGTGATCCGCGGGTGACCGCGGGACCGGGCCCGCCCCCGGTACGCGGAAGGGACCGGGCGCCCCCCGATACTGGGGACATGACGGGCAGCGGAGCACGGCGGCGCAGCGACCGCCGGCTCGCCGTCCACCTGGACGTGGACGCCGGCCTGGCCGAGCTGGTGCCCGACCTCAGCCGGGCCGGCTCGTGGATCCTCTATCTCGACGGCGCGCCGCAGTCGCAGGTGGACCTGGCCGACCCGACGTACCTGGAGTTCGAGTACATTCGCCGGATCGCCCACCTGGTCGACCTGGCCGCACCCGCGGGCGAGCCGTTGCGGGTCCTGCATCTGGGCGGCGGCGCGCTGACCCTGCCGCGCTACGTCGCGGCGACCCGCCCCGGCTCGAGCCAGCTCGTCGCCGAATCCGACCCGGCGCTGGTAGACCTGGTCCGCACGCACCTGCCACTGGGCCGGCTGCGGCAGCGGATCCGGATCCGGGTCGGCGACGCGCGGGAGATCCTCGAATCGGTGCGCCCGGCCAGCTTTCATGTGGTGGTCAGCGACGTATTCGCGGGAGCCCGGACCCCGCCGCACCTGACCACCACGGAGTGCGCCGCCGCTGCGGTGCGGGCGCTGCGGCCCGGCGGGATCTATGCGGTGAACGTGGCCGACGGCCCGCCGCTCCGGTACGCCAAGGAGCAGGTGGCCACGATCCGTTCGGTCTTCCGGGGCTGCTGCATGATCGCCGAGCCGGCGGTGCTGAACCGCCGCCGGTTCGGCAACCTGGTGCTGGCCGGCTGCGACGGCCCGCTGCCCGAAGCCGAACTGGGCCGCCGGGCCGCCGGTGATCCCTTCCCGGCCCGGGTGGTGAGCGGCCCGGACCTGGTACGTTTCGAGGCCGGGGCCCGGCCCGTCACCGACGCCACCGCCCGGCCCTCCCCCGAGCCGCCGCGCGCGGCGTTCGACCCCACGGTGCCCGACCCGGCGGTGACCGACCCGGCGGCGCCTGGTCCCACGGTGCCCGACCCGGCGGTGACCGACCCGGCGGCGCCTGGTCCCACGGTGCCCGATCCAGCACCGCCTGGTCCCACGGTGCCCGACCCGGCGGCCCGGCGGCCGGAGTAAGTGGAATTGTCCGCTCCGGCAGCGTCCGGGCCAGGTCATCGGTTACTCTACTGGCCGAGTGGCGTCGGCCTTTCGGCTCGTGGCGGAGGTGCGGAGTTTGGCCAACGGGACCATAGCGTGACATTGGCGTAGGAGCTTGCATGGATATGCCGGCCCCCGGTTGGTACGAGGATCCCGTGGAAGCGGGAGGCCCGCTCCGCTGGTGGGACGGGACGCAGTGGACGGAGCACACGGCCGCCGTCGGCGGCACCGCCCACCCCGCCCTGGAGAGTGCGTCCCGGGCCACACCGGACCCGGCCCCGGGCCAGTACCCGGGCCCCGAGGCCATCCTGCCCGCTCCACTGGTCCCGCCCGTTCCCGAGATAGCGCCGACGCTTGCGGTCCCGCCCGGGCTCGTGGTCCCGCCCGTGCCCGAGATAGCGCCGACGCTTGAGGTCCCGCCCGGGCTCGTGGTCCCGCCCCGGCCCGTGGTCCCGCCCGAGCCAGTGGTCCCCCCCGCGCCGGTGGTCCCGCCGGTTCCGGCCTCGCCCGTCCCGGCCAGCGCTGCTGACCCGTCGCTGACCGACTGGTTCCAGAGCATTCCGTTCCCCGTGGCCAGCCGGGGCGGTGTACCCGGCCGGGACGATCTGGCCGGCCAGGACGATCTGGCCGGCCGGGATGGACGGGGGGCAGCGCCGGCCGGCGGTCAGGAGCTCGCCGTACCGCCCCGGACGGTCCGGCCCGGCGACACGCGCGTGCTGGAACGCGGCGGGGCGGGCGCGCTGGCCGGGTTCGGCTGGCAGAACGGCACGCCGGTCAGCCCGGACGACACGCCGCTGCTGGAACGCAGCGAGGCGGCCGGGATACTGCGCCGCAACCGCACCCGGCTGATGTGGGGGCTGGCCCTCGGCACGGCGATGGCCATGCTCATCACCGGGGTCCTGGTCGCAGTGCTTGGGGCGGGCCCGGCGGCACGCAAGACGGCCGCCGCGGCCCGTCCCTCGGCCATCCGGACCTTGGCACCGAAGGCACAGGCCTCAGCCACGCCCACGCCGGCGCCGGACGCGACGACCGGGACGCCCGTCACCGACGCGGCGTCCGGCCTGTCGTACGCGACGCTGGGCAGCCCATGGGCCGCGGGCTGCCCAGCCACGATGAACAACGGCGTGTTCACCTGGACGGCCGGGGAGAACGCGGTGGCCGGAACGATCGCCTCGGCCGGCGGCGCCCCCTGGTACGGCAGCGCCTGCTCCGGCCTGCTCGGCCAGCAGTACGCCTACACCAGCGTCGCCGACCTGCCGCAGACTGCGATGAACCTGGTCACCGCCTTCGACCCGACCTACTACAACACCCTGCCGCACGTCCGCTCCACCCAGCAGAACAACCCGCTTCAGGTCAGCGGCCACGCGGCGTGGATCGTCGAGTTCCAGATGACCTACCCGACCGCGGCGAGCCTGGGACTGGCCTGGCAGACCCAGCTCGGCGCGGTGGTGGTCGTGGATCGGGGCACGGGCCAGCCGCCCGCAGTGCTGTACGTCACGGTGCCGGACAACCTGGGCACCGCCAACGTGGGCGTCATCCTGGCCTCCCTGCAGCTGAACGCCCCGCCCGCAGCGGCCAGCCCCGGCGCGAGCGCGGCGGCCACCCCGGCGGCCACTCCGCCGGTGCCCGCGGCGACGACCGCGGCCCCGAACCCGTAAGTCCCCAGGGTCCATAAGCCCCAAGGCCCGTACGAGCCGGAGGCCGGTAAGAGCCGGAGGCCGGTAAGCCCAACGCCGGTAAGAGCCGGAAGCCCGGTTAGACAAGCCTTCCGGGCGGTCTATGAGTTAACCGGGAAACCGAGGCTTACCCCGCCGTGGCTCGGGTCGAGCCAGCGGGAGGTCACCACCTTGCCGCGGGTGTAGAAGTGCACGCCCTCGGTGCCGTGCACGTGGGTGTCACCGAACAGTGAGGACTTCCAGCCGCCGAACGAGTAGTACGCCATCGGCACCGGGATCGGCACGTTGACGCCGACCATGCCCACCTCGATCTCGGACACGAACCGGCGCGCCGCTCCCCCGTCGTTGGTGAACACCGCCGTCCCGTTCCCGTAGGGGCTCGCGTTGACCATGGCCACCGCCGCCTCGTAGGAGTCCACCCGGGCCACGCTCAGGACCGGACCGAAGATCTCATCGTCGTAGCAGCTCATCCCGGGCGACACGTGATCCAGCACGCTCGGGCCGAGCCAGAACCCCCCGCCCGCCTCCCCTTCCCCCTTCACTGCCCCGATCACCGGGTGCGCCCGGCCATCGACCGCGAGCGTGGCCCCCTCGCGTACGCCGGAGTCCAGATAGGAGGCCACCCGGTCGCGGTGCGGCCCGGTCACCAGCGGTCCCATCTCGGCCCGCTCGTCGGTGCCGGGACCGACCCGCAGCCGGCTGATCCGCGCCCGGATCCGGTCGATCAGCTCGTCACCGGCGGGCTCCACGGCCACCAGCGCCGAGATGGCCATGCACCGCTCCCCGGCCGAGCCGAACGCCGCCGACACGGCCGCGTCCGCGGCCAGGTCCAGGTCGGCATCGGGCAGGACCACCATGTGGTTCTTGGCGCCGCCGAGCGCCTGGACCCGCTTGCCCGCGGTGGTGCCGCGCTCGTACACGTAGCGGGCCACCGGCGTGGAGCCGACGAAGCTGACCGCGGCGATGTCCGGGTGGCCGAGGATGGCGTCGACCGCGGCCTTGTCCCCGTGCACCACGTTGAACACGCCGTCCGGCAGGCCTGCCTCGGCCCACAGCGATGCCAGCAGCAGCGACGCCGACGGGTCCTTCTCCGACGGCTTCAGCACGAACGTGTTGCCGCAGGCGATCGCGAGCGGGAACATCCACATCGGCACCATGGCCGGGAAGTTGAACGGGGTGATACCGGCCACGACGCCGAGCGGCTGCCGCAGCGAGTAGGAGTCGACACCGGTGGACACGTTCTCCGAGAAACCGCCCTTGAGCAGGTGCGGGATGCCGCAGGCGAACTCGACGACCTCCAGGCCGCGGGCGACTTCCCCGGCGGCGTCCGAGACGACCTTGCCGTGCTCGGCGGTGACCGCCGCGGCCAGCTCGCTGATGTGCGCCTTGACCAGTTCACGGAATGAAAACAGGATCGACGCGCGGCCGGACAGGGAGACCCTCCGCCAGTCAGCGAACGCCGCCTTGGCCGCCGCGACCGCCGCGTCGACCTCAGCCGGGCCGCCCAGGTCGACGTGGCCGCTGACCTGGCCGGTAGCCGGGTCGTATACGTCCCCGCGGGCGCCGGGCGTACCGGTCCACGGCTTGCCGCCGATCCAGTGCGTGATGTTCCTGGGGCCGGCCGTCGTATCCGTCACTGGGCTGTCCGTCATCGGGCTGCCTCCTCGCTGACCGCGCGGAGCGCGTCGGTCAAAATGGCCAGGCCCTCCCGGGCTTCGGGCTCGGTCAGGGTCAGCGGCGGTGCCATCCGCAGGGTGTTGCCGGTCAGACCGCCCTTGCCGATGAGCAGGCCGCGCTCGCGGGTGGCCTCCAGCATCCGTGCGGCCAGCGCGGGGCTGGGCTCCCCGTTGGCCCGGTCGATCAGGTCGACGGCGAACATCAGGCCCTTGCCGCGCACGTCGCCGGCGGCGGCGCAGCCGGGGGCGGCGTCGCGCAGGCCCGCGAGGATCAGCCGGCCCAGCCGGTCGGCGTTGCGCTGCAGGTCATGGGACAGCACATAGTCCAGGGTCGCGTTGGCCGCGGTGGTGGAGACCGGGTTGCCACCGAAGGTGGAGACGCTGTTGCCGCGCAGCCCGTCGAGCAGTTCGCCGCGGGCGACCACCCCGCCGATCGCGAACCCGTTGCCCAGCCCCTTCGCGAACGTCATGGCGTCGGGGGTCACCCCGTGCGCGCTGATGCCCCAGAAGTGCTCACCGGTGCGGCCCCACCCCGTCTGCACCTCATCGGCGATGAACAGGATGCCATGCTCGGCCAGCACCTCCTGGTACGCGGCGAGCAGGCCGTCCGGAGGCATGGTGAAACCGCCGACGCCCTGGATCGGCTCGGCGATCAGGCACCCGACGTCGGCCGGGCGAGCGGCCGTGGCCAGCACGTTGCGCAGGTCGGCGACACAGGCCTCGATGTAGGCACCATCCGGCATACCCGCGAAGGCGGGCAGCTGCCGGTCCGTACCGTGCAGGTAGTGCACCCCGAACGGAGCCAGCGAGGACTGCTTCCAGCCCACGTTGCCCGTGACGGCGACCGCGCCGAACGAGCGCCCGTGGTAGCTGTTGCGCAGGGCGAGCACCTGGTTGGCGCGGCGGGCAGCGGTGGCCAGCAGCAGCGCCGTCTCGTTGGCCTCGGTCCCGGAGTTGGTGAAGAACACCTTGGCGTCCGGGATCCCGGACAGCCGGGCGATCTTCTCGGCCAGCTCGACCTGGCTGCGGATCAGGTACAGCGTCGAGGTGTGCACGACGCCCGACGCGATCTGCCGTTCGACGGCCTCACGGACCTCGGGCACGTCGTAGCCGAGCATGTTGGTGAGGATTCCGCCGAAGAAGTCCAGGTAGCTGCGGCCCGCCGCGTCGGTCACCCGGCAGCCTTTGCCGCTGACCAGCTCGAGCGGCTCGTTGTAGTAGAGCGCGACCCAGTTGGGGATGACCGCGCGGTGGCGTGCATACAGATCCGGCATGCTGCCAGTCTGCCTGCCGTGACCACCGCCGGAGGCGGACATAAAGTAAGTAGATGACCTGGGACTCTTACATGCTGTCAGGACGCTGACCGGTGCGGCCGACGCTGGCGGCGGTGCTGGACCTGGACGTCGTGCGCCGCGGGCGGCCCGAGGTCCTGGCCGGCGGCGACCGTCTGGGGGTGCCCGTCCGCTGGGTGCACGCCATGGAACTGGCGGACGTGGCCCGGCTGCTGCACGGCGGTGAGCTGGTGCTGAGCACCGGCATCGCGCTGCCTGACGACCCGGCGCTGCTGGCCGCGTACGTCGCGGATCTGGCCGCGGCCGGGGTGAGCGGGCTGGCCGTGGAGCTGGGGCGCCGTTACAACCGGCTGCCGGATCCGCTGGTCGAGGCGGCCCGGGCGCATGCGGTGCCGCTCATCGCGTTCCACCGCGAGGTCCCGTTCGTGGAGATCACCGAGACCGTGCACGCGATGATCATCGACGCGCAGCTGGCGGAGCTGCGGGCCTCGGAACGGATGCACGAGACGTTCACCGAGCTGTCGGTGGCCGGGGCTCCCCCCGAGGAGATCGTCCGGCAGGCGGCGCTGCTGGCCGGGCGGCCGGTGATCCTTGAGGACCTGTCGCACCGGGTGCTGGCCTGTTCCGCCGCGGGCGCGGACCCAGGCCGACTGCTGGCCAGTTTCGAGCAGCGCGCCCGGGCGGTCGCCGGGCCGCGCCGCACCTTCTACGACGAGCCGACCGGCTGGCTGGTCACCACGGTGGGCGCCCGCGGCGAGGACTGGGGCCGGGTGATCCTGGGCTGCGACGCCCCGCCGACGGGCCCGGACACGGTGCTGATCGAGCGGGCCGCCAGCACGCTGGCCCTGGGCCGGCTGCTGACCCGGCAGCAGGAAAGCCTGGAACGGCAGGCGCACCGCACCCTGATCAGCGCGATCGTGGACAGCGCGCACGCCGACCCGGGCGAGGCGGCAGCGCGGGCCCGCGCGCTGGGCGTGCCGGTCACCCGCCGCCAGCTGATCGCGGTCATTGCCCGGCTCCGGGACGCCGGGCCAGGTATCTCCGCGCACGCCCGGATGGCGGAGGTCACCGAGGCGCTCGCCGACGCCTGCCGGGAGGGCCGCATCCCGGCGCTGGTCGGGTCGCTGGACGACGTGCGCGCCGGGGTGCTGCTGTCGCTGCCGCTCCGGGCGGACGCCGACGAGGTACTCACGGCCCTGTCCGCGCGGCTGCGGCAACGGCTGGTACACCGGCTGCGCCCGGCCGCCGGGAACCAGCCCGGCCAGCCGCGCCCCCAGCCGGGAGCGGCGGACGAGCCGTTCGTGCTGGGCACCGGCAC
>JBEKCN010000015.1:0-12055 GCA_050014855.1 Streptosporangiaceae bacterium
GGCGTTCAGGCCGCCACCGACACCGAACTCGCCGCCACCTGGGTGCAAGTCTCCGGCCAGGCACGACAGCAGGAAGGCGGCGAAGCCGGACAGGCCATCATCCGGGCAGGCCTAACCGCCGCCCCCTACCTGCTCCGCCTGCAAGACTGGGACACCGCCGGTGCCCTTCTCGAGCAAGCTCTTGACCGGGATGAGTCGCCTGCCACCATCCAGGCTGCCCTGCCCGCCCTCCGGGCCATCGCCGACGCCACCCAGGCACCCAAGGCTCTCCACGACCTGGCCCGCGGCCTGGCGAGCATCGACCCAGCCGAGGCCGAAACACTCCTGCGCACCGCACTCGCCCAGGCAGCAGCCAACGAGAATTTCGTGCTCGCTGCCGCCGTCGCCCAGACACTGAGTAACCTGCTAATAACGACGGGAAGGCTGCGCGAGGCTCTCGACCTGGCGAGCCAAACGGCCCAATACAGCCGCCGGGCTGGGCTCGGGCCCTGGAATCAGCTCGCTGATCAGGTCCAGCAGCTGCAGATCCTCGGCTTGATGGGCCAGCAGCGGCAGGTCCTCGACCAGATCCAGGCACTCTGGGACCAGATGGACAAACTCCCCCCGACCAAAGCCGCTAACGAGACCATAGAACCGTGGAATGTCCGCGAGGTCATCCTCGACATCGGCCGCAGCTCCGCGCAGGCTCTGCGGGAATGGCAGCAGTGCCTGGATCTCAACGCCGCCTTCCTGGCTAGCAGACGGGCACGGGGGGCTAGCGACTACGAGATCATCCGCTTCCGGTGCAACGACACCGGGCCGCTGATCGAACTCGGGCGCCTGGCCGACGCCGAGCGCATCCTGCTTGAAACCCAGCAGGCCTTTGAGGACCAGAACGACATGGCCGAGCTCTCTCAAGTGCTGAGCATGCGCGCGTGGTTGGAAGACCGTCGCGGGCGTCCGCAACAGGCTCTGGGACTCCAGCGAACTGTCATCCGCTTCGCCTACGTCCGGCCCGAACCCCGTGACATCGCCATCAACCACCATCAGTTCGCCTTTTACCTGCAGATGACTGGGGCGGATCCGGCGGCGGCACGCGCCCACCTGCTCGTCGCTGCCCTCCTCTTCCAGCTCAGCGGCATGACCCACGAACTCGGTTCCGCAAGCGGGGCGCTGGCCATGGAACTCCGCCAGGTCGCCGGCCGTGAGGACTTGCCGGGCACCGTGGATGAGGTCATCCGCGTGGCCGAGCAGACCGAAGGCGTGCACCTGGACCAGCTGATCACTGCCCTGCAGCCCGACCGGCAGGCCGTCGCCGGCACCCTGGCCGAGATCTTGCGCGCAGCCGCCGACACCGACCCCGGGCAAGACCCCACCATCCAGGATCGGCTGCAGCAATGGGAACCCGTGATCGCCGCCACGGTGGCCGCCACGGGCGGGGACTCCGACGCCGCCGCCCAGCTCACGCCGGCCCTGGACGAGCTTGCCCAGGACAGCGACTGGGCCGCGCTGGCCGCCGTGCTGCACCGCATCATCGGCGGCGCCCGGGACGCCAGCCTGCTGCAGGGCCTGGACCCGGTAGACACCGCCATCACCGGCCAGGTCCTTTCCCGGCTAGCCCACCCACCCAATGCGCCCGCGCAGGAGGACCCGTGACCAGCATCACCGGCACCATCGCGGCGCTGACCGGGGAGGAGGCGATCCGGGTGCTGGCCGACACCGCTGACTACCAGAACCGGCTGCCCGACCCGGCCCAGCTGCGCGCCCTCGACACCGGCCTGCGCGACGCCACCACTGACGACACTGAACTCGCGGACTACGTCCAGCCTGGCACTGCCGCTGACGCCGGAGACCTGGCCCGGGCCACCTTGGTGCACCTGGCCGCCACCCGCCCCGACCTGATCCCGGTCATCACCCGGGCCATCGAGGACCCGGGCTACGCCGTCCGCGACCCGGTCACCCTCACCGCCGGCGCCCTGGTCGTCCTGGCCCTGCAGACCGAGGTGAAACTAACCCGCAACGCGCAGGGCCGCTGGACGTTCACCGTGCACAAGCACCCCATGCGCGACTCCACCCTCGGCCAGGTCATCAGCAAGCTCCTCGCCTACCTCACCGGCAGCAAATAACCAGGGACCCTCCCTCCCGGCCACCCGGTCCCGCCCGTGGTCTCAAATCTGGTCTCATTCACCAGCGTTCAGCGGCGTCCGGTCTGCCCCGATCGCACCGGTGACGTGCAGGTCGTGAACCATGGCAGGCTCAGCTGAACACAAGCCCGCAGACTTGGAAAGCGTGTTGGGGGCAACCCCTCAAGGGTTCGAATCCCTTATCCTCCGCCATCCCTGAGCCGGGGCGACGCTGAATGTCTGCGCGAGCCGACACGCCCCGGCTGCTCGTCGAGTGACAGAACCGTCCCTAACGGGTACAGCTTGCCGCCCGCATGGTGCTGCTACCGGACAACACTCCGTCTGCACCACGGGACATCATCTTGGGGTGCGAGCGTGACGGCCCGGGAACCAATCAGGCCGAGGAGCAATAGACATGGGTTACTGCTGGTGGTGCGGGAACTGGAGGCCAGTGCATAACGCGCTCTGCTCCGAATGCAGGACCGGAAGCGCCCGGGCCCGGTGCCCGGCTCGGTGAAAATTCGCCAGCGCCGAGGGCGACCGGCGCCGCCGGCATCACGCCGCGCTCTGCGGCGGGGCGGCCAGGCCTAATTGGGGAGTTCGTCGATCCCGTCTACCGTCAGCGGGTTCGGGTAGGGCCGGGCGACCGCCACGAACCGGACGGTACCTCGGCACAGTACGCGGAGCGCCGTGGGCCATAGTGGCCTTATGTCAGAGGAGCTGATCTCCGGCCGGGTCGGGGTACGGCGCGGCGCCGAACTGGGCCGCTACGACCGGGTGACCGTGGAGGCCGCGCTCGACCGGGGGCTGATGGCCCACGTCGCGTTCGTCGACGACGGTGTGCCCTACTGCATTCCGATGCTGTACGCCCGGGTCGGCGACGAGATCTACATCCACGGGTCGACCGGGAGCCGGGCTGTGCGTACCCTGGCCCGCGGCGGTCCCGCCTGCCTGACCGTCACCCGGCTGGACGGGCTTGTGCTGGCCCGCTCCGTCTTCGAGCACACGGCCAACTACGAATCAGTCGTCGTGCTCGGCGCCTTCGGCGTGGTGGAGGGGGCTGGCGAGCGACTTGCCGCGTTCGAGGCCTTTACCGAGAAGCTGCTGCCGCGGCGCTGGAGCGAGGCCCGCGCACCCAGCCGGAAAGAGCTCAGCGCGACCGTCATCCTGGCCATGCCGCTCCAGGAGGCATCCGTCAAGGCGCGCACCGGAGGGCCCGATGACGATGATTCGGCCGACGCGGAGCTGGACATCTGGGCCGGGGTCGTCCCGATTACGGCCTCGTTCGGCCGCCCCGAGGCATCGCCGGGGCTCCGCCCCGGTATCACGCTGCCCGCCAGCGTCCTGAGCCTCGCCGGTAACGACGTCCCGGACAGGCCGGACAGCAGGCCGTAAGCATGCCCAGCACTGAGGATGCCGAGCAGGCGTTCCCGGGCGACCGCGAGATGGCCCGCCGCATGCGCGCGCACGACTGGGCCGCCACGCCGCTCGGCGAGCCGTCACAGTGGCCGGCCAGCTTGCAGACGTGCCGGCCATCCGCCGGGCATTGTCGCTCATCGGGATGGCCGGGCCGAGCTGCTGGAAGAGGGCCGTTCGCTATCCCTGGCCATCGAGCCGGGCAGGCGCCGGTCCGACACGGAAGGATGGCTCCGGACCGGGGCCATCCTGCTGCTCTATACCGACGGGCTGATCGAGCGGCGCCGTCGCCCGCTGACGGCCGGCATCGCGGCGGTGGCCGCTACGCTGCAGGACGGCCACGGCCTGCCGGTGCAGGATCTCGCGTCCCGGGTGGTGACCGCCCTGGCCCCGTCCGGTGGCTATGAGGACGACGTGGCCCTCGTGCTATACCGGCATGCCGAAAGTTCCCGCCCTGAAAAGCACCGCGCGGCGGTGGATACCGGCCGGCACATCAGCCGGACCCGCCAAAAGGAGGCGGCTGGGGGCGGCCGCCCGGCAGCGCCCGCCACGATGCCCACCGGCGCCCGCCACGACGGCCTGGTGTGCCCCGGCTGGCTGGCCTGACCGGCCGCCCGCTCAGCCGGTTTGCTTGCCGCGCCGGATGGACCCGGTCGTGGCGGACGGGCTCAGCAGCCCGGGGATGACGTGCCGAGATTTGGCCTTGGCCTTGGCGCGCCGGCTCGCGGCGAGCGCCTCGTCCGCGAACTCGGCCTGGTGAGTGAGCTGAGGGGTCATCCAGCTGAACAGCGGCCGCAGCGCGCCCCGCCACGCGGTCGCGTTGTGCGTGGCGTTCGGGACCAGCACCAGCGGGACATTGGCCTGGTACAGCTGCACTTGCTGGCGGAAGCTCTCCGCGGTCTGGACGTCCTGCGCATCGTCGGCCCCGGCGGCCAGGAAGAACTGCGGGATCAGGGTGCCTGCGGGAAGCTGGGTGATGTAGACGTCCGGGCTGTTCTTCTTCAGGAGTTCCGGGTGGCCGGGGAACGGCGGCTTGTAGACGGCGGGCGCGCCGGGCCGGTTCCCGATCGGGACCAGGTTGTCCGCCGGCGCGAAATACCCGCTTATGACGCCCGCGTACCCGAATCGCGACGGGTACTGCAGGGAGAGGTTGGCTGCGCAGAAGCCGCCCTCGGACAGGCCACCGATCCCCCACGCCTTGCCGGGGGGCTGAACGCGGTAGTTGGCCGCCACGAAATCCGGGACATCGACCGCTACGTAGGTCGCATCCCGCACGCCCCCGATGGCGTTCAGGCACTGAAGGGAGTACTTCAAGCTGCCATCAGTGTCGGGCATCACCAGCACCGCCGGGTCGGCCTGGTGCTGGGCGATCATGTCGTCCAGCGTGGGAAGGATATTGATCGGATTGACCCACTGCTCCGGATTGCCGGGCGAGCCGTGCAGCATCTCGATGACCGGGAACCGGTACGAGGCGTACTTGGCGAGGAAATACTGCGGCGGCAGGTAGATGTAGACGGTCCGGGAGATATGGCTCAGCCGGCCCTTCACTGTCTGCTCGAATAGGAATCCGGTCTGGGTCGCCTCGGCGCGGGCCTGCGGCGAAAGCCCGAGCTTGCTGACTCCCTCCTTGCCGGTGAGATGCGGCACCTGTGGCACCGACGCCACGCCCTGATTGGTGAAGTCCGCAACGATAGAGCCCCACGTTTGGTAATAGTTGTAATAGCGGTTGACCGCAGCTACGCCAAACAGCATGGCCGGGATAAACGCCAGGCATGCGGCCAGCACCCGGAACACTGCGTGCTTCGCGATGACGAGCCACGTCAATAGGACCGCAAAGACCACCATCAAAATCAGGAAAAATACGGTGCCCTGCGGCTCCAGCATTCGGATCACCTCGCAGGATTTGGCTACGTGTTCCCGCACCGCGGCGAAACTGAGAGCTCCGCCCGGGCTCATGGCCGGGACACCCGTCGGTGTATCCCTGCTGGCGGTGGAGGTGGGATTTGAACCCACGGAGGGGTTGCCCCCTCACACGCTTTCGAGGCGTGCGCCCTCGGCCACTAGGCGACTCCACCGCCGGCGAGCTTACCATCCTGGCCGGCCTGCCTGCGCTGCGCGAAGAACTCGCGGAGCGCCGCGGCGCATTCGGGAGCGAGCACGCCGCGGATCACCTCTGGGCGGTGCGCCAGGCGGCGGTCCCGCACGACATCCCACAGCGAGCCCACCGCTCCCGCCTTCGGATCGTCAGCCCCGTAGACCAGCCGGTCCAGCCTAGAGAGCGTGACCGCTCCCGCACACATGGGGCACGGTTCCAGCGTCACCACCAGCGTGCAGCCGTCGAGCCGCCACTGACCCATGATCCGGGCCGCTTCGCGGATGGCCAGCATCTCGGCGTGCGCGGTGGGGTCGCGGTCAGCCTCGCGGCGGTTGCGGGCCCGGGCCAGCACACCACCCCCGGCGTCCAGGATCACCGCCCCGACCGGTACGTCGGCCCGGTCCGGGCCGGAGGCTCCGGCCTCGGAGTCTCCGGAGGCTCTGGGGTCTCCGGAGGCTCTGGGGTCTCCGGAGGCCGTGCCAGCCGCCTCAGCCAGCGCCAGCCTCATCGCGGGCACGAACTGGGCCTCGTAGCCGGTGATCATCGTGCCGGGTCAGGGCCCGAGAGCGACTTCGAGCGCGCGTTCCATCGCCTCACGGAACTTAAGGCGCCCGGCAATACTGGCCACCGCCTCGTCGGGGAACAGGTCGAGGTCACCGGCGATAGCACACAGCTCCCACTCCTCCAGTCCCAGGTCAGCGAAGATGGACAGGTCACCGGCGGGCAGTACCTGGTCCAGATCGTCATCCTCCGGCACGGGGATGTCCAGGAACGTGAGCACCTGCGAGGCCAAGGGCCAGTCCGCGGCCGCCGTAACGTCGGACAGAAAGATGGAAACCTCCCCGCCCATCACCCGGACCGCGATGAAAAAGTCGTCGCCCACCCCGACGAAGCCGAGTGTGCCCGCTACGCTCGGCTGCTGTCGCAGCGCGTGAATGAGGCCGCTGAGATCGGCCGCCAGCGCTTCGGGAAGAACCTCGGCTTCCCACCGGTCATCTTCCCGGTAAGCGATGACAGCGAAATCAGTGGCGCTCACGTCTGTCATCGTCATTCCGTAAACATCCTGTGCACGGGGGAAATGCTGCCAGATGGCGGAGCCTGGGGCGGCGAAACCGGCGATTCAGCATAAGCGCAGCTTCCGGCGGCGGCCACACCGCGCGCAAGCCGGGCGGTGGCGGCGCCCGGCCCGCGGCCGCCGCCGGGCGCCGGTCGGGGCGCATCCTGGTCACCCTGCGCCACGCCGGCGGGGCGCGATATCCGGCCAAACCGGCCGGACTCTGGCAAAATGGAGGCCTCCGCATTGGCAAGGGGACCTGCCCTACCGCAGGTGCTCAGGTTACGGTAGAGTTACTATCTGTAATCATAGCTAGGCCTCGCGTCGCGGCTAAGCTATGGTGGCGGTAAAAGTGAACTGGGCGCGGGTCCAGGGAGGCACCGTGAAGCTTAAGACGATCCTTGGTTGGCTAACCGTCGCCTTCCTTCTGTTTTTTGTGATCAAAGACCCGACCGGCGCTGCGCATATCGTTAACGACATCGGCAATTTCCTCACCGCCGTAGCGCACGGATTGACCGACTTCTTCACCTCGCTGTGAGCCGTCCTCCAGCTAGTTCTCAGGAGGCGTTATGAGGCTCGTGCCGGGGACCGACACCGTTCCGAACGCCGTCAATAAATACCTTTTGCCGCATGAGCATCAGGTAATTACGGTTCGCAAGCACCCGGCTGTCCTGCTCAGGCCCATAAGCCTTACTCTGTTCGGGCTGGTAGTCGCCGCCGTGATCAGCACGACGGTGGCGCGGCACAACGCCGATGTCGTCGGCTTCGTGTGGATCGTGTGGGCGGTTCTGCTGGTCTGGCCGGCCTACAAGGTCTGGGTGTGGTCGCAGGACTACTTCATCGTCACCTCCCGGCGGATGCTGCTCGCCACCGGGGTCATCACCCGCAAGGTAGCCATGATGCCGCTGGTGAAGGTCACGGACATGAGCTTCCAGCGTTCCTCGCTCGGACGGCTGCTCGGGTATGGTGAGTTCATCCTGGAGTCGGCCGGGCAGGACCAGGCGCTGCGGGTGGTTGACTACCTTCCGTACCCTGAGCAGCTGTACCTCGAGGTATGCGGGCTGATCTTTCCAGGCAGAAAAGACGACGGCGACGATTGATCGCCGGTTGGCGTTACCGTGTGCCTTCCCCGGGATTCGTGCGGCCGGATGACCTTCCCGATGCTTCCGGCCGCAGGAGTCCGCGCCCGCTAAGTTACAGAGAGCGCTCAAATGGTCACCTGTACAAGGCCGGCCCGGGCCAGGATCAGGATCAGGCCGACCCGTGGCCAGGAGCGCATCCAGCGGCGCCCTCACGCTGTCCGACCCGTGGCGAAGAGCGCATCTGGCGGCGCGCTCACGCTGTGGGTCGCGGGCGAGCGGCACGAGCTCGCCTCCGGTCAGTGCGCCCGGTTCCCGGCCGGGCTGCCGCACCGCCACGCTAACGAGGGCCCGGACCCGGTCCAGCTGACCATGGTCGTCGTCGTCCGCCCACCGAGGCTTAACCTCTGAGCAGCCAGTCGTGGGCGGCTACCGCCGAACCACGCGCGCCGGCCATATCGAGGTGGGGCACCAGCGCGAACCTGGCCACCCGGGCCTGCTCGGGCCGCAGCGTCGAGTGCTCGCGCACCCGGCCCAGGAACCAGTCCCGGAAGTGCGGAGCCGCCTCCACCACCCCGCCGCCCACGAAGTAGGTGCCCGGATCGGTGAAGTTCGCTGCGATGGTGAACAGCCGGCCGAGCGCCATCGCCTGCTGTTCGAAGATTTTCAGGGCGAGCTCGTCCGCGTCCTCTCCGTAGCGCCGGACCAGCTTGGCCGCTTTGCTCAGCGGCACCTCACGGCCCAGCTCGTGTCCCTCATAGCGGCTCAGCCAGTAGGGCAGCAGGTTCCTCGCGATGCCGGTGAGTGAGGCGACGCTCTCCACATCACCGGCCTGGCCGCAGTTGCAGTCCGGTATCGGCTGCCCATCCTCCAGCAGCCCCTCCATCGGGATGGGCACGTGGCCCAGCTCGCCGGCCATGCCGGCCGCACCGGCGATAACCCGCCCGGCTTCCACGACTCCGCCGCCGAGACCGGTCCCGACGATGGCCGCGACCGAGCTGTGCCGATAGGAATCGGCACCGTACTGCGTGTGGTGGGCGTACAGGGCGGCCGCGTTTCCGTCGTTGTAGTAGACGACCGGCAGCCTCAGGCGCTCTTCCAGCGCTCCCCGGATGTCGAAGCCCCACCACTCCGGGTCCGCGAAGTTGGTCGCGCCGCGGGAGGACAGGACGCCGGTGGCGCTGGCCGGCCCCGGCGTGTCCAGGCCTACCGCGCGCACCGCTGACCGGGGCAGCCCGACCAGGCCCAGTACGTGGTCGACCGAATCGACCAGAGCCTGCACGGCCTTGTCCGGCCCCTCCCGCACATAACTCGGGATCTCGGCCATCCGGTCGATGAGAAAGTTCCCGCCGGAATCCAGGACGGTGCCATTGTTGGCCGTGCCGCCGTTGTCCACGCCGACGACAACCCATCCGTCCGGACCCGGCATTCGATCCTCCTCAATACTGTATTTGCGTATTGTAAGTCCGCGTAGCTCACGGCAGGCAGGCGAGAAAGGACCGCGGCTGGGCGACCCAGCGGGCCTTGTCGACGCGGCCTGGCCGAAGCCCGGCGGAACACGTGATCGGCCACCGTGGCGGTCAGCGAGGAGGCCGCCGCCGCCCTCGCCGGCCCGGCGGCCGAGCTGACCTCGGTCCAGCAGGTGCCCGTGTCACCGTCCGCTGGCTGAGCCCGGCGCGTACCGCTTCAGTTCGGCCCGGGCCAGCGAGTTCTTGTGCACCTCGTCCGGCCCGTCGGCGAACCGCAGCGTCCGGATGCCGCTGAACTGAGCGGCGAGCGGGAAATCCTGTGACAGGCCGCCGGCGCCATGCACCTGGATCGCCTTGTCCAGTATCCATTCGACCGTCTCCGGCGTCGCAATCTTGATGGCCTGGATCTCGCTGTGCGCGCCCTTGTTTCCTGCGGTGTCCATGAGCCACGCGGTTTTCAGCACCAGCAGCCGGAGCTGCTCGATCCGGACCCGCGCCTCGGCGATCCACCCCCGGATGACCCCCTGCTCCGCGAGCGGCTTGCCGAAGGCGGTCCGCTCCAGCGCCCGCCGGCACATGAGCTCGACCGCCTGCTCGGCGACACCGATCGAGCGCATGCAGTGGTGGATTCGGCCGGGACCGAGCCGGGCCTGAGCGATGGCGAAGCCGTCGCCTTCGGCGCCGATCAGGTTCGCGGCGGGGACCCGGACGTCGGTGAACTCCAGCTCCGCGTGGCCGCCGTGCTCGTGGTCGTCGTAGCCGAAGACCTGCAGCCCGCGCCGGACCGTCAGCCCCGGTGTTTCACGGGGAACAAGGATCATGGATTGCTGGCGGTGACGCTGCTCGCCCGGGTCGGTCTTGCCCATGACGATAAAGATCTTGGCGTCCGGGTTCATGGCCCCGGTGATCCACCACTTCCGGCCGTTGATCACGTAGCTGTCGCCGTCACGCTCGATCCGGGTGGCGATGTTCGTGGCGTCCGAGGACGCGACGTCGGGTTCGGTCATCGCGAAGGCAGAGCGGATCTCGCCGTCCAGCAAGGGCTGGAGCCAGGCTTTACGCTGCTCTTCCGAACCGAACATGGCCAGCACTTCCATGTTCCCGGTGTCCGGCGCGGAACAGTTCAGCACGGCCGGGGCCAGGCTCAGGCTGCGCCCGGTGATCTCCGCCAGCGGCGCGTACTGCAGGTTGGTGAGCCCGGCACCGTGTTCGCCCGGCAGAAACAGGTTCCACAGGCCACGCGCCCGCGCCTCGGCCTTCAGCTCGGCAAGGATCGGAACCTGGGTCCAGGCCCAGCGATCCGCGAGGGACGCCAGCTGCTCGGCGAAGACAGGCTCGGCCGGGTAGATCTTTTCATCCATGAAGGCAAGCAGGTTGTCCCGCATCTTCTCGGTGACCGCGTCAAAGCGGAAGTCCATCACGAGTTCTCCTTCATAATGGCGAGCCCGGCCTGGATGAGGGGCTCGGGGGCGGCACCGATGTCGCCGAATCCTTCGCCCAGTGTCTGGCCGTGCGTGTAGCGGTAATAGATTCCTTCGCAGATCACAGCGATCTTGAAGTACCCCAGGCCCAGGTGGAAGCCAAGATCGGACAGATCCCGGCCACTGCGCTCCGCGTAAACGGCGGCAATGGTGTCCGCATCGGGAAATCCCGGCGCCACCGCCGCGTCGGCGACGGCGTAACCGGTCTCGAGCCGGGCCAGCGCCTGGTAGGCAAGCAGCAGCGCGACATCGGCGAGCGGGTCGCCCAGCGTCGCCATCTCCCAGTCCAGCACGGCCAGAACGCGGTCATCGTCGCCGACCAGCAGGTTATCCAGCCGGTAGTCCCCGTGCACGATCGCGACGTCGGATTCGGCGGGGATCCGGGCCTCGAGCGCGGCGTACAGGTCCTCGGCGCCGGGCAGGTCCCGGCTCCGGGAGGAGTCCAGCTGCTTCTTCCAGCGGCGAACCTGACGGGCCAGGAAACCCTGCGGCCGCCCGAAGCCGGCCAGCCCGACCGCATCGGGGTCGACGGCGTGCAGGTCGGCCAGGGTGCCGATCATCCGCATGGCGATGGCCCGGGTCCGTTCCGCGCCGATCGTCTCCAACTGGGCGGCGGACCGGTAGGCCGTGCCGGCCACCTTTTCCATGACGTAGAACGGGGCCCCGATCACGCCGGTGTCCTTGCACAGCAGGAACGTCCGCGGCACCGGGACGCTCGTGCCGGCCAGCGCGCTGATCACCCGGTACTCACGGGCCATGTCGTGCGCTGTGGCGAGCACGTGGCCGAGCGGGGGGCGGCGAACTACCCAGCGGTCCCGGCCGTCGGTCACCTCGTAGGTGATGTTTGACTTGCCGCCGGCCAGCACGCTGGCCCGAAGCGGGCCGTTGGTGATGCCCGGGGACGCGGCCGTGAAGTAGGACCCGAAAGCCTCCAGGTCGAGGCCGGGCACGTCCCGGCCGGCCTCGCTTGCGCCGGGCTGGACCGGGTCGGCCGGGCCGTCGGGCGGCCCGGTTCCGGTTTCGGTCATCTCAGTCACCGCTCTCGTCCCGCCTCAGGGCAGGAAGGTCACCCGGCCAATGGTTTGGCCGGCGGCTAGGCGCTCCAGCCCGGCCACGACGTCCGCGAGCCCCAGGCGCTCGCTCACCAGGGGCTTGATGGCACCGTCAGCCGCCAGCTTGAGGAGCTGTTCATGACAGTCCCGGAGCGCTTTGGGCTCGTTGCGGCCGTACAGGCCCCAGTGCAGGCCCACGATGGAGTAGTTCTTGACCAGCGCGTGGTTGAGTGCCGGAGCGGGCACCCGGCCGCTGGCGAATCCGATCACCAGGATGCGGCCTTCGAATGCGACGCACTTGACGGAG
>JBEKCN010000016.1:0-11919 GCA_050014855.1 Streptosporangiaceae bacterium
GGCTCCTACTGCTGCGCGGGCTGCGGGAGTGAGCTGTTCCGCTCGGACGCCAAGTTCGAATCCGGCACCGGCTGGCCGAGCTTCTACGAGCCGGCTATCGCGCAGGCCGTCGAGCTGCGGACAGACCGCAGCCTGTTCATGCGCCGCACCGAGGTCCGCTGCCGCCGCTGCGGTGGGCATCTCGGCCATGTTTTCGGGGACGGGCCGGCCCCGACCGGTGAGCGCTACTGCATCAACTCGTGCGCGCTGGCCTTCGAGCCCCTGGAACAAGGCCGGCCAGGAAACCGGAGGATCTGACATTAACTACATGCTGATCATGAAGAACGCGCAGTCCGAACTGGTCGCCATCGGCCCGGTGCCTATTGAGTACCAGGCCGCGATGCTCCGCGACGAAATCGAGGAGAGCTCCGACTGGACATCCGTCGGCATCGCCCGGGTACTGACCGAGGCCCAGGCCCGCGCCGTCCTGAGCCCGCAGACGTCCTAGCCGTCGCCGATCCGGCGGGACCCCCGATCACAGGCGCAGGGAGAGGGCGGGAGCCCTGGGGTCGGTGAAGCCGAGGGAGCGGTAGAGCGGCTCCCCGTCTGGGGTCGCGTGCAGGTCAACCACGGGCACGCCCGCCGCGCGCATCCATTCGACCAGCTGGGTGACCGTGTCCCGGCCGTAGCCCCGGCTGCGGAAGCCCACGTCGGTAGAGGTGTTGGCGATGTAGCCGCGCCGTCCGGTGAGGTTCCGCATGCCCAGCAGGTGCGGGTTCAGCCAGCCCACCGCGCAGGCGGCCAGGCCTGTGCCGTCCGGCTTATCCACGACGAAGGCCGCGAACTCCCCGGTGTCGCGCAGCCGGGAGATGCCAGGCTGACGGGCGCCGGGCTCGGCCTAGAGGCCGAGCTCGGCCTCGAAGGTGCCTTCCTCCAGGCGCTCCCTGACCGCGGTCAGGAACCGGGCCGCGTCGGCCCCGTCCACCAGCCGGTGATCGTAGGTGAGGGCCAGGTACACCATCGAGCGCACCGCGATGACCTCACCGAGGGCCGGGTCGTCGACCACCACGGGGCGCTTGACGACGGTCCCGGTGCCGAGGATGCCCACCTGCGGTTGGTTGATGATGGGCGTGTCGAACAGCGCGCCGCGGCTGCCGGTGTTGGTCAGCGTGAACGTCCCGCCGGACAGCTCATCCGGGCTGACCTGCCCGGATCGCGTCCGCGCGGCCAGGTCGGCGATCTTGCGGGCCAGGCCGCCCAGGTTCAGGTCGCCGGCGTTGTGGATGACCGGCACCATCAGGCCGCGCTCGGTGTCCACCGCGATGCCCAGGTGCTCGGCGTCGTGGTAGGTCACCTGGGCGTTGGCCGTGTCGATCACCGCGTTCACCATCGGGTAGGCCTTGAGCGCCTCCACCGCGGCGAGCGCGAAGAAGGGCAGGAAGCTCAGCTTGACACCCTCGCGGGCCTCGAAGTCAGCCCTGGTCCGGTGCCGGAGCCGGGCGATGGCGGTCACGTCCGCCTCGACCACGGTCGTGAGCTGCGCTGACGTCTGCAGGGACTCGACCATCCGCTGCGCGATCACCTGGCGCGGCCGGGACAGCCGCTGGGTGGTACCGCGCAGTGCCGACGGGGCGAGCGCCGGACGGGGCGGCGCCGTGGGCCGAGCCGCGCCGTCACCAGCAGGAGCGGCCGACGCCGCGGCGGCGGGTGCGGGCGGCGCGGCGGGCGCGGCGGGCGCTTCGACCGGCCGGGCCGCCTCGGCCTCGCGCCGGGCGCGGGCGGTGTCGAGCACATCCTGCTTGCGGATACGGCCGCCCACTCCGGTGCCGGACACCGATTCCAGGTCCACGCCGTGCTCGGCGGCCAGCTTGCGGACCAGCGGCGTCACGTAGGGCCCGTCGCCGGTGGGCAGCGGGGTGGGTGCCGTGGTCTGGCCGCCCTGGGAAACCGGGGCCGGCTGAGCGGGCGGCGACCAGGCCGGGGCCGGGGCCGGTGCCGGGGCCGGGGCCGGGGCCGGGGCCGGGGAAGCGGAGCCGTCACCGTAACTGCCGTCCTGCCCTGCGGCCGAGCCGTCGCCGGAGGCGGGGGAGCCGGAAGTGTCGCCGCCGTATCCGCCCGGCTCGGGGGCGGCCGGCTCGGCCTGGGAACCGGCCGGGGCCGGGGCGGGCTCAGCCGGGCCGCCCGGCGCGCCAGCGCCGTCGGCCGGCGCGTCCGCGCCTTCCTCGATCACCGCGAGCTCCGCACCCACCTCAACGGTCTCGTCCTCGCCCACGGAGATGCCCCGCAGCACGCCGGCCGCGGGGGAGGGGATCTCGGTGTCGACCTTGTCGGTGGACACCTCGAGCAGCGGCTCATCCGCCTCCACGCGCTCGCCTTCCTTTTTCAGCCAGCGCGTGACGGTTCCCTCGGTGACGCTCTCGCCGAGCTGGGGCATGGATACCGAGACCGACATTGTTCCCGTGACTCCTTCGTTGTCCGCCGCTCACGAAAGCGCGCGGAGGGTGGACCCGTGCTTAAGCGTGTACGTGCAGGGGCTTGCCGGCCAGCGCCAGCATGGCCTCGCCCATGATTTCCGACTGGGTGGGGTGCGGGTGGATCAGCTGCGCCACATCGGACGGCTCCGCGTCCCAGTTGTAGATGAGCTGGCCCTCGGCGATCAGCTCACCGACCCGGCTGCCGACCAGGTGGATGCCCAGCACCTCGCCCGGCGTGCCGTCTTCCTTCACCGCCGCGATGACCTTCGCCGCACCCTGCGTCTGCAGGATCACGCTCCGGCCGTTGCCGCCGAGCGGGTAGCTGAACTCGGTGACCTGGAGGCGGCGCTCAGCGGCCTGGGCCGAGGTGATGCCAACGGAAGCCACTTCCGGCTCGGAGTAGGTGATGCGCGGTACCCCGTCGTAGTCGATCGGGATGACGTCCAGGCCCCCGATCCGCTCGGCGACCAGGATGCCCTCGGCGAAGCCGACGTGGGCGAGCTGCGGGGTGGCGATGAGGTCGCCCACCGCGGAGATGCTCGGGACGCTCGTCCGGCAGTACTCGTCGACCTTGACATAGCCGCGCTCCACCTCGACTCCGGCGTCCTCGTAGCCGAGGCCGGAGGAGACCGGGCCGCGGCCGACCGCGACCAGGAGCAACTCCGCGTCGAGCGTCTTGCCCCCGGCCAGCGTGACGGTCACGCCGGCGTCGGTGTGCTTGACGCTCTCGAACCGGGCGCCCAGCTCGAAGGCGATGCCCCGGCGGCGGAACGCCCGCTGCAACAGCTTCGCGCTCGACTCGTCCTCCAGCGGCAGGAGCTGGGGCATCATCTCGACGATCGTCACCTCGGAGCCGAACGACCGCCACACGCTCGCGAACTCGACCCCGATGACGCCGCCGCCGAGGATGATCACCGAGCTGGGCACCCGCCCGTAGCGCAGCGCGTCATCGCTGGAGATGACCCGCTCGCCGTCGAAGTCCAGGCCGGGCAGGCTCCGCGGCACCGAGCCGGTGGCCAGCACGATGTGCTCCGCCTCGTAGACCGTGTCCCCCACCTGGACCTGGGTCGGCGAGACCAGCTGGCCGTAGCCCTCGATGGTGTCGATCTTCCGGCTGGCGATCGTCGACTGCAGGCCCTTCCAGAGCCGCTCGACCACCTTGTTCTTATAGGCCTGCACGCCCGAGATGTCGATGCCCTCGTAGCTGGACCTGACGCCGAACGCTTCGCTCTCCCGCGCCTGGTCGGCGATCTCCGCGGAATGCAGCAGTGCCTTGGTGGGGATGCATCCCTTGTGCAGGCAGGTCCCCCCGACCTTGTCCTTCTCGATCAGTGCCACCCGCTTGCCCAGCTCGGCGGCACGCAGCGCGCAGGCGTACCCTCCGCTGCCGCCGCCCAGCACGACGATGTCGTAGCCGCCCTCTGCCACGGAACGCTCCCTATCTGTCATTCAAAATTGCTTCCATCATTTCACCCGGCCAGGACCGCCCCGGAGGCGAGTTTTCGCAGCGCGAGCCGCCCTACCGGAGTGAGTCTGCCCACCGTGGGCTGCCCCTACCCCGGCGTTTGCCGCCACGGTCACTTCGCCGTGAGCTTGCCGTCCGCGAGGTCCTCGGCGATTCGCACCAGCGCCCGCGTCGCCGCGCCGGTGCCCCCGCGTGGGGTGTAACCGTACGCGTCCGACTCGTTGAAGGACGGCCCGGCGATGTCGAGGTGCGCCCACGGCACGTCCCCGGGGACGAACTCCCGCAGGAACAGGCCCGCGACCAGCATGCCGCCGCTCCGGTCGGCCGACACGTTGGCCAGGTCGGCGACGGCCGAGTCCAGGCCCTTGCGCAGCTCGCCGGGCAGCGGCATCGCCCACGCGGCCTCGCCGGCCCGGGTGGAGGCCGCGGCCACCTCGGCGGCCAGCGCGTCACCGTTGGCCATCACTCCGGCCACGCGGGGGCCGAGCGCGACGATCTGCGCCCCGGTGAGCGTCGCGACGTCGATGATCAGGTCCGGGGAGTCGTCTGCCGCTCGGGCCAGTGTGTCGGCCAGGACGAGCCGCCCCTCGGCGTCGGTGTTCAGCACCTCGACCGTCTTGCCGCCGTGGATGGTGATCACGTCCGACGGCCGCTGCGCGGATCCGCTCGGCATGTTCTCTGCCAGCGGCAGGTAGCCGACCACGTTGACGGCGGGCCGCAGCACCGAGATGGCCTGCAGCGCGCCGAGCACCGCGGCGGCCCCGCCCATGTCCGACTTCATCCATTCCATCGACTTGGGCGGCTTGAGCGACAGCCCGCCGGAGTCGAAAGTGATGCCCTTGCCCGCGAGGACCAGCGTCCGGGTGGCGTCGGGGTGGCTGTATTCCAGCCGGACCAGCCGGGGCGGGTGCACCGAGCCCTGGCCGACGCCGAGGATGCCGCCGTAGCCGCCGGCCGCCAGTTCCGCCTCGTCCAGCACTTCGATCCTCAGCCCGCAGGCGGCGGCGACCCGCTCCGCCTCGGCCGCGAAGGTCACCGGGACCAGGTCCGACGGGCCCGTGTTGACCAGGTCGCGGACCAGGGTCACGGCGTCGGCGAGGATCTGCGCGCGGTCCGCGGCCGCCTGCGCCTCGGCCCCACCTACGGCGGTCAGCAGCGTCAGCGCCGCGTCGGTGCTGACGCCCGTGGTCCGGTAGCGCCGGAACGCGTACCCGCCGAGCAGCGCGCCGATCGCTACGGCCTCGATTTCGGCGGTGTCGCGGGCCGGCAGGGCCAGCGCGATGCGGCGCTTCCCGTTGCCCGGGACGTGGCCGCCCCCGCCGTTCTCCTGCGGGGCGGCGAGGCCGGCGGGCCGGGCCGCGGTCAAAACCCGGACGGCCGCACCCGCCGCGCGCCGCAGCCTCTCCGGATCGAACTGCTCATCCGGGCTGCTGCCGCCCGGGCCGGGGGCGCCCAGCCCGACGGCCACGATGACCGGTGCCGGGAGCTGCCCGGCCGCCGGGATCTTGGTGATCTCCTCGGCCCGGCCGGTCGCGTCGAGCGCGGTCAGCAGCTCCGTCAGGGTGCCTCCGAGCGCGTCATCGACGTCCGCGGAACCAGGGGCGGGCCGCGGGCCGTCAGCCGCCTGGACCACCCCGACGATGAGGGCGTCCGCCTCGAGGTCGCGGGCCGATGTCTCGCTGGTGTGAATCGTCATCGTCACCCTGCCGATGCTAGTGCCTGACCCGGTGCGCACCCGCCATGGCTGCCGGGTGTCATGGCTGCTCCGCTGCCTGCCGCGATGAAATCCGGTGTGTGCGGCGGAACGGCATGACACGGGCTGGCGTGCCGCATGCGCTGGCAGGGACAGACGCCCGCGGAGCGGCGCCTGGGACCAGCGGGACGACTGGCGCATTACTGAAGTAGACCTTATTTCACTACAGCGCTAACTACCCAAGTCCCCCCACAAATAGCCACACCATTCCCCGCATTGACCCTGTTCCCGTCGCGCCGGCCAGGTACCGGACCGTTGTCGCGTGCCTTCCCGGCTATTGTCGAACCGGTGGCCACCGGTCGGGAGGTTCCGTGAACGAGCTTGCCCTCGCCCTGACTGTTTTCGTGGCCTGCGCGGTGGAGGCCATTGAGGCCCTCACGATCGTGCTGGCGGCCGGCCTGACCCGGGAGTGGCGGTCCACCTTTCAGGGCCTGGCGGCCGCGCTGGTCGTGCTGGCCATTGTGGTCGCTGTGCTCGGCCCGGCCCTGACCCTGATCCCGCTCGGCGCGCTGCGGCTGGTGGTCGGCGCGCTGCTGGCCATCTTCGGCATCCAGTGGCTGCGCAAGGCGATCCTGCGCGCCACCGGGCATAAGGCGCTCCACGACGAGGCCAGCGCCTACCTGCGCGAGGTGGCGGCGGCCGAGCACGCCGCCCGCGAGTCGCGGCGCGGCGTCCGGGACTGGTACGCCTTCACCCTGTCGTTCAAGGGGGTGCTGCTGGAGGGCCTCGAGGTGGTGTTCATCGTCCTCACGTTCGGGACCAACCAGGGTCACATCGGGGTGGCGGTCCTCGGCGCCGCGGCGGCGGTGCTGGTCATCGCCGGCGTCGGGGTGGCGGCCCGCGCCCCGCTGGCCCGGGTCCCGGAGAACGCGATGAAGTTCGCGGTCGGCATCATGCTCACCTCTTTCGGCACGTTCTGGGGCGCTGAAGGCGCCGGGGTGCACTGGCCGGGCAATGACGCGTCCCTGCTCGGGGTGATCGCCGCGGTAGCGCTCGTCTCGCTCGGGTACACGGCCGTGCTCGGCCGCGGCGGCGGGCCCGGCGCCGCTGAGCCCGCCGGGGCGGCCCGGCTGCCGGGGGAGACGGTGAGCTGACGATGCGCGTCCCGGCCCCCGGCGGTAACCGTCCCACGGAGGTGAAACGTTGAGCAGGCTTCGTTCAGCCTGGGATTTTGGCTACGACTTCGTGGTCGGCGACGACTGGCGCGGTGCGGTGGTCACGGTAACGGCCCTGATCGTCACCGCGCTGCTCGTGCACCTGGCCCACGTCAACGCCTGGTGGCTGCTGCCGGTCTGCGTACTCGCCGCGCTCGGCTGGTCGCTGCGCCGCGCCGTCGCGGAAAAGGGATAGCGACGGCGCGGCGCAGCGAGCGGTTAACTGCAGCATGGGCGGCCAGCTGTGTCGCGTCCGGTCCCGGTGGTTGGGTTTGCCTGGCTCCTGCGGCCCATGCCTGGCCGCGTTCCGGCGGCGCTCAGCTCATCGCGGTGACGATCAGGCAGGCGGCCGTGGCCGTCTCGACCAGGGCGCCCAGCACGTCGCCGGTGATCCCGCCCAGCCGCCGGACGGCGTGCCAGGCCAGGACCAGGGCGACGAGCAGGCCCGCCGCCTCGGCGACCGGCAGGATCCACTCGACCGGCACCGCGGCGACCGCGGCGGCCAGGTAGATCCCGCCGATGGTGACCGCCAGCACGCCGGCGGTGATCAGCGCCGGCACGACCGGGGGCACGGTTCCGGCCACCAGCGCGCCCAGCCCGTCGGCCCGGGCTGCGGGCACCCCCGCGCGGCACGCCCACGTCAGCGCGAGCCGGCCGGTCACCGCCGCCACGATCACCGCGGCCGGGCCCCGGCCGGCCGCGTCAGCCTGGGTCAGCCCCGCGACCTGCAGCAGCAGGGTCAGGACCACGGTGACCACGCCGAATGGGCCGATGTCCGAGCGGCGCATGACTTCGAGCGCGGCCGGGGCAGACCGCCGGCTGCCCAGCCCGTCGGCCAGGTCGGCGAGCCCGTCCAGGTGCAGCGCGCGGGTCAGCACCGCCAGCGAGCCGACCGACAGCGCCGCCGCGACCAGCGACCCGGTGTGCAGCAGGTGGTCGCACACGTACAGCACGGCGGCGGCCAGCACGCCGAGCAGCAGTCCCACCACCGGGGCCCAGGCCATGGCCTGCCCCGCGGTCTGCCGGGACGGCCCTGGGTGAGCGGAGCCACCGCCGGCCGCGGGCAGCACGCTGAGCAGGGTGATCGAGAGCGTGAGTCCATCACGGCGCATGGCGGTTCACCTTAGGGCCCCAGCCCGGCCCGGTTACACCCTTCCGCCCCCAGTAAGAAACACGTACTATCTCAACCATGGCGGAATGGTGGTCAATTGAGGTCTTTCACGCCGACCTGCCCGCCCGGCGCTGGAAGGATTCCTACGAGGACGCGCTGATCGAGGCGGCCCTCGCGAACGGGGTACTGGAGTGGGAGTGGCACGAGCACCGCACCGGCGTGGTCCTGGAGCTCAAGTTCCACGATGACGCCGCGTGGGAAGCGTTCCGGGCCCTGCCCGCCGTCCGGGCCGCCCTCGACGCGGCCCCCGACCCGGTGAACGGGCTGATCATCTACCGTGGCCGGGGAGGTTCCTCCGGTGCCCGCTCGCCAAGGCGGCGCGGCCCCAAGCCGAGCGCGGGAGCGCTGGCCCGCAAGGAGCCCGAGGAAGAGCGGCGGCTGGACGTCATGGAAGCCGGAGACTTCGGCCCGCCGGAGCCGCCGGACCTGGTCCCGGCGGGCAACGCGCTACCAACCGGATTGTGACCTGCCGGGACAGGGCGTTTCCCCTGCCGGGTGAATCCATGGCCCGGCACAGGGCAGGATGGAAGCATGAGGGATACACGAGTCTCGGCCGACGACTTGCGCGCCGCGATCGAGCGGACCGGTTACTACCCCGGACTGGTCACTGACGCCGTCTGGTCCGCGCTCGGCCCCGAGCCCGTCCAGGCCTACGTGGTCCAGCACGATGCGATCTTCGATCCGGGCATGGAGGTACGCCGCCACATCACGGTGCTGGCGCTCACCCCGACCCGTCTGATCTACTCCCACACCGACGAGCATCCCGCGGAGGAGCCCGACACCCGGGCGCAGGCGGAGACCAGTACCGAGGCGGTCCGGTTCTCCCGCGTCTCCTCGGTGGCCGTGACCCGGGTGGTGCCCGACCCCGGGACCTACGTGCCTGGCGTGACGATGCCGAGCGAGGTTGTGCTCACCGTCGGCTGGAACGTGCTGTCTCACGTGGAACTGGAACCCGCGCACTGCGGCGACGAGAACTGCGAAGCCGACCATGGCTACATGGGCACGATCACCGCCGATGACCTGACGCTGCGGTTCAGCGAGGCGGCCGACGGCGAGGATGGGGTCCGCCAGGTGCTCGCGTTCGCCACCGCCCTCTCGGATGCGACGGCGGGAACCGGCCGCTAGAGCGTCCGTACCGGGCGTCCGGGCGGCTGCGGGATGTGTCTAGCCGGTGACGCCGGGTAGGTGGCATTGAGGGCATTAACGGGCACGCTGAGGCGCAGAGTGCGCTTGACGTGCGTTACCGTTACGCTCGCTTAAATGGCAGCATGTTCCGGCAGCAGCCAAGTACTCGCGCGGCTGGCTGGCCCGAGGCAGTACGGCAGGCAAAGGACCACCTCCGCATGACCGCCGAGCCGAGAAACGCTCCCCTCGTACCGTCCTACGGCCACCGGACGCTCGCCGAGCTCGGGGCCTCGATTCTGGCCTCGGTGGGGGGCCCAGGAAACAACGTCCTCGGGCTGCCGGAGGTCCGGCGGGCCTGCCTGCTCATCGTGGACGGGCTCGGCTGGGAGCTGCTGCGGGCCCACCCCGCTGCGGCGCCGTTCCTGTCCGAGCTGGCCATGAACGCCCAGCCGCTCGCGGCCGGGTTTCCCGCCACCACCGTGACCAGCCTGACGTCGCTGGGCACCGGCACCCCGCCGGGGCAGCACGGGGTGCTCGGCTACCAGGTCGCCGTCCCGGGCGAGCACTGGCTGCTGAACGGCCTGCGCTGGGACAGCCGGATCGAGCCGGAGGACTGGCAGCCCCGGCCGACGATCTACGAGCGTGCGGTGGCCGCCGACATCGGGGCGTACTACGTGGCGCAGCGGGCGTTCCGCACCTCCGGGCTGACCCGTGCCTCCAGCCGCGGCGCACGGTACCTTCCCGCGGACAGCATGGGGGCTCTGGCCGGAGAGGCCACGGCCGTGCTGGAGGACGCCGACAACGCGATCGTGACGGTCTACCACGGCGACCTGGACGCGACCGGGCATGTCCTCGGGGTCGGGTCCTACGCCTGGTACTACCAGCTGGCGCACGTGGACAAGCTGGCCGAGCAGATCGCCGGCGCGCTGCCCAGCGACACCGCCCTGTACGTCACGGCCGACCACGGCATGGTCGACGTGCCGCCCGAGGACCGGATCGACGTCGACGAAGTGACCGAGCTGTGGCAGGGCGTCGAGCTGCTGGGCGGGGAGGGGCGCGCCCGGCACGTATACGCCCAGCCCGGCGCCGCCGCCGACGTCCTGGCCACATGGCACGAGATCCTCGGCCCCCGGGCCTGGGTCGTCTCCCGCGAGGAGGCCATCAAGGACGGATGGTTCGGCCCGGTCGACCCCGCCATGACGGCGCGCATCGGCGACGTGATCGCCGCCCCCGCCGGCAACTGGGCGATCGTGGCCACCCAGTCCGAGCCGCGGGAGTCGATGCTGGTCGGCATGCACGGCTCGCTGGCCCCCGCGGACCAGCTCGTCCCGCTGCTGAGCCTGCCGGTTAACTGATCGGCGCGATCCGCCGCGTCGCTCGTTTCCTGACCGCCGGCCGGAGCCCGGTTACGGCCGCCGGCGTCAGGCGGCGGCTTAAGGCGGCGGCCAGGATGCCCACTCGGCGGCTGGTCGTCAGGCGGCTGCGGGACGTGCCGATGTAGGTGCCGGAGGTCGGGGCGACGTCGCGGTAGTCGCGACCGGTCGCCACCGTGACATAGCCACTGTCCGCCCGGCGGCCGTTGCAGGGATCGAAGGCCACCGCGATCGCGTCGTGCGCCCACGGCACGATGACCTCCACCCACGCGTGGGTACCGCCCTGGCCCAGCAGATGGCCGGAGACATACCGGGCCGGCAACCCGACGATGTGACAGAGCGCGAGCATCACGTGGGCTGAGTCCTGGCAGACTCCCCGGCCCCCGGCCAGGGCCTCGGCGGCCGTCGTCCGCACCGAGGTGGCGCCGTCCTGGTAACGGAGGGCGTCGTGGACCAGGGCGCAGATCCGCCCGGCGGTCTCCAGGGGCGGTTCGGTGCAGCCGCGCAGGCCGGTGGCCAGGTCGCGCAGCCGGTCGTCGGCGCCGGTGAGCCGGGTGGGCCACAGCAGGCCGGGACTGTTCAGCGCCGCCGCCGGAACGACGGTTGGCCCGTCGTCGCGGATGCGCTCGATGACGGCGGCGAACCGGAACTCAGCAGTGTCCGCCACGTGTTCGGCGCGGAGCAAGGCGACGACGTTGCCGCGAGCGTCCCGGCGCAGGCGCCGCTGGGCCGCGGGACCGTGCACTTCCAGCCGGTGCGCGCGTCGGTACTGGTTGCCATGGCGGCGGGGCGGCACGATAACCAGCCGGTGCCGCAGCGATCTCACCGGCGCGTCGTAGTCGTAGCGGAAGCTCTGCTCGAGAACGTAGGTGACGTGCCCGGCGCTATCAAGATTCACCTCGCGGTGATCAAGCAGGGGTGCCCCGAGCACCCAGGCGGAGAGCATTATCCGGTCCCTCCCTGCCTTCCGGCCTGGGCCCATTGTTTTGAGGCGTGCCCCGGGCCGCCGGAATCCATCGGACTCATCGTCCCCCCCAGGTGTTTCACTGCTGTTAACGCACTCAGGCGGTCTGTATACCCAGCCGCCACGAAACAACCAAAAGGCTGATTGGGCTCGCGTGCAAGCAGTTGCGCAGGGTCGGGACCACTCCGGACTATGAGCAGCTGACCGCCCGGGTCTACTCGGGACGATGAGCAACTGAGCGCCAGCCACCCGGGATCACCTCAAGAGCAGTGCCGCAATCCCGGCTGGCGGCCCGGTCAGCCGGGCTAGCCTGAGCCGCTGAGCTAGCAGCCGCCGCCTCTCGTCGATGACTGGGTGTCACTGGGCAGTTTGACCAGGACCACGGGGCACGATGCGCCCGCCGAGCAGCGCAGGCCTACCGCCCCGACCAGCAGGCCCCGGAAGGTCGACCGGCCACGGAC
>JBEKCN010000017.1:0-11876 GCA_050014855.1 Streptosporangiaceae bacterium
GCAGTCAACGAGCTCAAGGGCGACGGCCCGGCCGACCGGCCGGAGGTCCGGGTCGAGCTGCCGGTCAACGCGCACATTCCGCACGACTACCTGCCCGGCGAGCGGCTTCGGCTGGAGGCCTACACGCAGATCGCGGCGATCGACTCTGACCGCGACGTCAGTGCGGTCGCTGACGAGCTGACCGACCGGTATGGCCAGCTCCCGGCACCCGTGCTCAACCTGCTGGAGGTCGCCCGTCTGCGGGCCCGGGCGCGCCGGGCCGGCCTGACCGACATCACGCTCCAGGGCAACCACGTCCGGTTCGCCCCGGTAGAGCTTCCCGATTCCCGGCAGGTCCGCGTGCAGCGGCTCTACCCCAGGACACTGCTCAAGCCGGCAGTGCGTACGATGCTGGTGCCGGTGCCGAAGGCGGCACCCGGTTCGTCCGGGGCTGCGGTCACGACCGGCGCGGCACGGGGCCGGGCCGTGGCCACGGCGGCGCCAACCGCCATCGGCGGCGAGCCGCTTCGGGACCGGGACATGCTCGCCTGGTGTACCGAGCTCATCGACGCTGTGTTCGGTGAGCCGGCCCAGGGATCAGCCAGGGGCCAGGGATAGGACAGTTAGGCGTGAGAAGGGACATCGCTGTGCGCCGCACACGGATCAGGACCGCGACCGCGGTCAAGGCTGCCGTCGTCGCTGCCGCCTTCGGCGGGCTGGTCGCCGGCTGCGCGCCCGTCCAGCTGGGCGCGGCGGCGACCGTGGGCAGCGACCGGATCTCCACCGGCCAGCTCGACAGCGAGGTCTCGGCGCTGAGCCAGGCGGCCAAGCCCTACTCCAGCGCGGTACAGCTCACCCCAGCCCAGATGCCCAAGGACGTGCTGAGCTGGTTGATCCGATTCCAGGTCCGGGAGGATCTGGCCACGCGTGAGCACGTCAGCGTGACCCGCGGCCAGACCGAGCAGGCGCTGGCGGACATTTACGAGCAGGCCCAGGCGCAGGCGCAGCAGCAGGGGATCAGCAACGTGAGCCTCGACGAGCTGGCCGTGGCCAACGGCCTGCCGCCGGACCTGCTGACTGAGCTGGGCCGCTACCAGGCGGTCGAGATCGCCTACGCCGAGGCCCGCAACGGCGGCAAGCTGCCGACCAGCTCAGCGGCGGTCAGCTCGATCACTCAGCAGTTCAACCTGGCCCAGTGCCATACCTACAAGGCCGAGACCGTTCACGTCAGCCCCCAGTTCGGCACCATGAACTACACGCAGGACTCGGTGGTGGCCGCCCCCGACACGCTGTCCCGCGCCGAGGGCCCGGCGACCAAGCCGTCCACCTCCGGGCTGTCGCCATCGTGCTGACTGGCGCGGACGGCCCGGCGGGCCCAGCCATCCCGGCGGGATCGGCGGAGCCGGAGGGACCGCGGGACCGCGGGACCGCTGGCCAGCTGATCCTGCTGGTGACGAGCCCACGCGTCGCGCCCGGTCTGCTGACCCTCAGCGCCTGGGACACGCTGCGCGGCGCGGCGCGGGTGCTGTCCGGCAGCGCGGACCACCCGCAGCTTCCGGCTCTCGCGGACGCCGGGATCACCACTGACATCCTGGCCGTCCCCGCTTCGGCGGGACCGGTTCCGGCTGGGTCCGTTCCGGCCGTTTGCGACCCGGCTGTTTCTCCGTCCGCTGGCCTTGCTCCGGTCGGCCCCGGCCCGGTTTCCGCTGCCCGGCCCGAGGGGCAGCTGGCCCGGTTGCTCGCGGCTGCGGCGGCGCAGGCGAACGGGCCGGTGGTCTGGCTGGCCGGCGGCCCGGCGCGCCCCGCGCTCGGCACCGGCACGGCCGACGGCACAGGCGCGCTGCTGAGCGCGCTCAGCGAACTGGAGCCGCCCGCCCCCGGGGTGACGGTCCTGGTGGGCGCGGCCGACCTGCCCGGCGCCCGGCTTCTGGATCTCGTGGCCACCATGACAATCCTGCGCGCCGAGTGCCCCTGGGATGCTAAGCAGACCCACGAGTCGCTCGCGCCGCATCTGCTCGAGGAGCCGTACGAGGCGCTCGAGGCGCTGGAGAGCGGCGATCAGCGTACCTTGCGCGAGGAGCTGGGTGACGTCCTGCTCCAGGTCGTCTTCCACGCCCAGGTCGCTTCGGAGCGGGACGACGGCACGGGGTACACCGTCGACGACATTGCGGACGGCATCGTGGCCAAGCTCGTGCGCCGGCACCCGCACGTGTTCGCCGACGTGGCCGTCTCCGGTGCCGACGAGGTCACGCAGAACTGGGACGCGATCAAGAAGGCGGAGCGGGCCGAGAAGGCCGCGCCGGGCGACGCGGCCGCCTCGGCCCTGGACGGAGTGCCGTTCGGCCAGCCCGCCCTGGCCCTGGCCGCCCAACTGCAGCGCCGGGCGGACCGGGCCGCCATCCCGCCGGAACTGGCGCAGGCCGGGCCCGACGGCGGTGATCCGGCCACCGAGCTGGGGGACCGGCTGTTCGGCCTGGTTGCCGCAGCTCGGGCCGAAGGCCTCGACCCGGAGGCGGAGCTGCGTGCCGCCGCCCGGCGCTACACCGAACGGGTCCGGGCCTGGGAACAAGGCCAGACCGGCGGCCGGCGAGCCAAACCCGCCGGGCCAGGACGCGGCGGGTGAGCGGGGTAAACCGGCGGCGAGTGCTGTGCGTCACCTACGTAAAGGCGCCATTTCCATCCGTAACGGGTGGATAGGGCAGGCGCCGGCTGACGGGTGATGAAGCCGATGCGGGCGTTGCGCAGGACTGGGGCCACGCTGGCCCTTCTGTTGGCGGCGGTATTCGCCGCGCTGGCGGGTGGCGGCCTGGCCGGGGCCGCTACGGCTTCCGGGCCGTCCGCGAACCCGGCGTCCACTGCAGCCCCGGCCAGTACTGTGGCCCCGGCCAGTACTGTGGCCCCGGCCAGTACTGTGGCCCCGGCCAGTACTGTGGCCCCGGCTGGCGCTGCGCCGGCGTCCACCGCACCGGCAACGCCGGCTGCCACCGGGACCGCCCCGGCGGCCGGTGGGAGCCCGTCGCCGGCCTCGCCGACTGTCGTCACGTTCGCCTGGGGTGGCGGTAACGCCAGCCAGCTGGCCAGCCTGGACCTGTTTGCGCGGTACGGGATGCACGCCACCTACTACATCCCCTCGGGTTTGGTGTGCTTCCCCAGCAAGACCACGAACTGCGCCACGTCCCAGTACCTGACCCTGGCGGACGTCCGGAAGGTCGCGGCCGCCGGGAACGAGATCGGTGGCCTGACCGTCTCTCACATCTCGCTGGGCGCCACAGTGCCCACCGCGGAGGCCCAGCGCGAGATCTGTGACGACCGGGTCAACCTGCTCCGTTGGGGCTTCCCCGTCACCGACTTCGCCTACCCGTTCACGGTGGCCCAGCCGCGCATCGAGTCGCTGGTCAGCCGCTGTGGTTACAACAGCGGGCTGGGGGCCGGCCAGGTCGCGGGGGCGGGAGCATGCCTAAGCTGCGGCGTATACGCCGAGACCGTCCCGCCGCGCAATCCCCTCCTGATCCGGGCGCCCATCGAGGTAAACGCGTCGGCGGTGCACTGGACGCCAGCCACGTTCGAGTCGATCGTGCAGACGGCACAGCACCACGGCGGAGGCTGGATCGTCTTCCTGATCCACGACATCTGCCCGGGATACTGCACCTACGGCATAACCAGTACACAGCTCACCCAGGTACTGTCCTGGATTCATGGCCAGCTCGGTTCCGGGCTGAAGGTCGAGACGGTGCACCAGGTCATCGGGGGCGCGGTGAGACCCGCCGTGGCCGGGCCGGCCCCGGCCCCGATCGGCGGTACCGGGGTGGCCAACGCTGACCTCGCGGAAGCCGCCGGCAGCTATCCCGCTTGTTTCCAGGCCGCCGATTACGGCGACAATCGGGCCAGTTTCAGCTACCACCCGAGTGGCGGCCCGGGCGGCTCCGCGACCGAGACGGTCAGCTTGACCAGCGCGCAATCGGGTGACGCGAAGCTTCTGCAGGAAACGGATCTGGGGGAGTGCGCGCCGCCGGTCACGGCCGGCCGCAGTTATGCCGTCGGGGCCTGGTACAGATCGACGACCCCGACAGAGTTTGACCTGTACTACCGGAATCAGATCGGGGTCTGGTCCTACTGGATCACCGGCGTCGGCTTCCCGGCCTCAGCGACGTGGAAACACGTATCCTGGACGACCCCGCCTGCACCGCCCGGCGCGACCGCGATCAGCTTCGGCCTGGCCGTCGGTCACGTCGGGCAGGTCACGGCGACCCGCTACAGTCTGACCGCGGCTCCCCCGGATCACGTGAAGACGCTTACCTTCGTCGTGATCGGACTGCTGATCAGCGCCCCGTTCATCGGCTGGAGGCTTTGGCGGCCCAGGCCTGCTGGCGCGTCCAGGCGTAACGCTTCCGGCCAGCCCGGCGGAGCCGCAAGGCAGCCGGGCGCCCGCCAGCCTGCCGGACTGGCCAGCCACGGCGCCGCGGGGCGGCGATGGATGGACGCTCCGCCCGCGCATCAGGTCGTCGTGGGTCCGGAAACCGATGTGGCCGCTGACGTGGCGGCCGGGGCTGATCCTGGCTCCGGGACCGTCCCGCCACCCCCGGCGCCAACGGGTCCAGATGCCGAGCCCCCCAGTTGATTCACGGCCGCCGGTGATTCACGGCCGCCGGTGATTCACGGCCGCGGGTGATCCAGGGCCGCGGGTGATCCAGGGCCGCGGGTGATCTGCGGCGTCCAATGCCCCGCGGGCCGCACCAGCCGGCCTAGCACCGGCCTGCGCGCCCGCCCCGCACGGGCCAGCGAATGAGGTAGCGAGAACCGTCCAAATGTGGGAGCCGTATCAGGCCGCCCGGTCCCTAGGGTTTCGCCGGTACGGACGGCGAAGGGGGGCGAGAACGTGGCGAACAGGACCAGAAGAGACGGGCCGTCGGCGCGCCCGGGGGACCTGGCCGCGGGCACCCTTCCCTTCACCCCGCCGCCGGGCGGGATGCCCGCCATCGCGATGTTCCACTCGGTGAGCCCGTACGACGACGATCCCTACCTGGTGACTGTCACCCCGGAACGGTTCGACCGGCAAATGCGCTGGCTGCGCCGCAGGGGCCTGCGCGGGGTCGCGGTGGGCGAACTGATGGCGGCGTGCCGGGCCGGGGCAGGGCGCGGGCTGATCGGCCTCACCTTCGACGATGGTTACGCCGACTTCGTCGATTACGCCCTGCCGGTGCTGGCGCGGTACGGCTTCGGGGCCACCGTGTTCCCCATCGCCGGCCGGCTGGGCGGCCTGAACGACTGGGATGTCCTCGGGCCGCGCAAGCCGCTGATGTCGGCTGATCAGGTGCGGAAGGCGGCAGACGCGGGAATCGAGATCGGCTCGCACGGCTTGCGGCATGTATCCCTGCCCGGCCTGGCCGAGGCGGGCCTGGCCGCGGAAGCCGCGGAAAGCCGCGCCATCCTGACGGAGACGATCGACCGGGACGTCACCGGGTTCTGCTACCCCTACGGGCACATCGACGCGTCGTCGGTGGCCGCGGTCCAGCAGGCCGGCTACGCCTACGGCTGCGCCATCTGGCGCTCGGCCAGCACCGGCCCGCATACGCTGCCCCGGGTCTACGTCGGAGATGCCGACGGCTCACTGCGGCTGTGGGCCAAGGGTGCCCGGCACTGGCTGGCCTGGGAATACCGGGGCCCGGGAGCTTCCCGGCTGGGCCGGATCACTTCCGGCGGGAAGGACCGCTCAGGCACTACCCCATCTGGCATACAGCAGTTGGCGTAATCAATTTACCTACATTGACGGAACAGCGCCTTCGGGGCATTTGGCACAGTTGACCCGTCGTTACTGATCGGGAAAATCCATCCCAATCTGTGCAAAGCCATGAGGGGCCTGCCACCGTGCCTGAAAGCCAGCTCTCGCTTGCCGTCAACGGCCGCGAGTATCAGCTGCACCACAAGCTTGCACGTTTCCAGGGGGGAGCGGGCTCGCCGGGCGGAGACCAGGACGCCGCCCGGCTCGCCACGTGGTCGGCTGCGATTGTGGGCCTCGGTTACGTGGGGCTGCCGACCGCCCTGGCGCTGCACGGGCGCTGCCCCCGGATCATCGGTATGGACGTCAGCGAGGACCGGCTGGCGGTGATCGCCGCTCGCGAAGCGGATCTGGCCGACACCGACCGGCCGCGTCTCGAAGCTGCCCTGGCGGACGGGTCGCTGGAGCTGACCAGCAAGGCGGCCACGATCGGCGAGGCCGACGCGGTCATCATCTGTGTGCCCACGCCGGTCGACGGTGATCACCAGCCTGATCTGACCGCGCTGCGCGGGGCGTGCGCCGCCGTCGTTGAGCAGACCCGGCCCGGTCAGACGATCATCCTGACCTCCACCACCTACGTCGGCACGACACGGGAACTGCTCACCGAGCCGCTGGCGGCCAGGGGCCTGCGGGCCGGCACCGACGTGTTCGTGGCCTTCAGCCCCGAGCGCATCGACCCCGGCAACCCCGATCATCTTCAGCGGAATACCCCCCGGGTGGTCGGGGGCGCCACCAGCACGTGCGCGGACCGCGCCGCCTGGGTCATCAGCCAGCTCACCGACGTCGTGTACCTGGTCAGCTCCGCGGACGCCGCCGAGGCGACGAAGCTGTACGAGAACATCTTCCGCGCGGTGTCGCTCGCCCTGGCCAACGAGTTCGCCGACGCCTGCGGCGCCCTGGGGCTCGACCCGATCGAGGTGACGCTGGCCGCGGGCACCAAGCCCTACGGCTTCCTGGGCGCGTTCCCCGGTCCGGGCGTCGGCGGTCACTGCATCCCCTGCGATCCGCACTACCTGCTCTGGCAGCTGGACCGCAGGCAGCGACCGGCACCGCTGATCAAGCAGGCCATGCGGTCCATCGCCGAGCGCCCGGACCGGGTGGCCGACCGCGCCGCCGAACTGCTGGCCGAGGGCGGCGTGGCCGTCGCCGGAGCCAGAGTGATCGTGGTTGGTGTCGCCTACAAAGCCGGTGTCCAGGACTTGCGCGAGTCTCCGGCCCTGCCGCTGATGGCTGGCCTCCGCCGCCGTGGCGCCCAGGTTTCCTACCACGATCCGCTGGTCCCGGTGGTGCGGCTGGACGGTGGGCAGACCGTGGCCAGCGTGCCGGCCCCGGACGGCGCAGACTACGACCTGGCCATCGTTCACACCCTCCACCCCGGTGTGGACTACGCCTGGGTCGGCGGCTGCCCACGGGTGCTGGACGGCACCTACCAGTTCGACAGTGCGCCGCACCGCGCAGTGGTCTAGGCGGCAGACATGACGACGTTCCCGGCGGCCGCCCCGGACACCAGCACACCGGCCGTCATCCTCAAGTTCGACCAGAACGTGATGCACCACGGCGGACTGGGCGCCATCCGGAGCCTCGGCCGGCTCGGCGTCCCCGTATATGGGGTGCACGAGAGACCCTGGGCCCCGGCGGCAAGCTCCCGATATCTCCGGGGCCGGTGGATCTGGCACCCGGATGCGGAGGACGTGGAACGCACCCTCGGCGGGCTGCTCACGCTGGCGGAGCGGATCGGGCGCCGGACCGTCCTCATCCCCACCGACGACGCCGGGGCCATCTTCTTGGCTGAGCACGGCGGCCCGCTGCGGCAGGCGTTCCTGTTCCCGGCGCCGCCTGCTGGCCTGCCCCGCCGGTTGGCGGGCAAGTTCTCGATGCACGAGCTGTGCCGGGAAGCTGGCCTGCCCTGCCCGGCGGCGACGGTGCCGGCCGCACTGGACGAGGCACGTGACTTTGCCGCCGGTGCCGGCTATCCGGTGATCGCCAAGCTCTCCGCTCCGTGGAGCGTGTCCAGTGCCGGGCTCCGTAGCACGTCCGTCCTCCGTACCGATGCCGAGCTCACCGCCCTATGGGACGCCTGCGCGGTCGCCGGCGCCGACGTCATGCTCCAGGAGTTCGTCCCCGCGGCCACTCCGGGCGACTGGTTCTTCCACGGTTACTGCAGCGCCGATTCGGACTGCCGGCCGGCCTACACGGGTATCAAGGTCCGTTCCTACCCGGCGCACGCCGGCCTGACCAGCCTCGGCTGCGCGGTGGCCAATGACGAGCTCGCCACCCTGGTGACCGCACTGCTCGCTGAGCTGTCCTACCGCGGCCTCGTCGACCTCGATCTGCGCCGGGACGCCCGGGACGGCCAGTACAAGCTGCTGGATTTTAACCCGCGCCTGGGCGCGCAGTTCCGGCTGTTCCGGAATCAGGACGGCCTGGACGTCGTGCTCGCGGCGTACCTGGACCTCACCGGCCAGGCGGTGCCCGAGGGCACCCAGCTGAACGGCCGCCGCTTCCTGGTGGAGAACTACGACCCGCTCGCCGCGCTCCGCTACTGGCGGGACGGCGAACTGCGGCCGGGTTCCTGGCTGGCCTCGCTGCGCTCGGTCGACGAGCTCGCCTGGTTCGCCCGGGATGATCTGCGGCCGTTCGGGCTGATGTGCACGCGGATGGCGGCCCGGGCCATCACTCGCCGTTTCCGCCGGCCCGACCGTCCAGGCGCGCCGGGCGGGAAGCCGCGTTACCTGGCCGGCCGGGCGCACGGCCACCCCGCGGATCCCGGTCCGCCGGCCGCAGCTCCGGGCGAACTTCCCGTTATGGACAACTCACCACACATCCAAGGGACGGCCGGCGCCGTGTCCGCGACAAGGGGGGAACCAGTATGAACGACGTTGAGGTAGCGATCGTCGGAGCGGGCCCTTACGGGCTCTCGCTCGCCTCTCACCTGCGGGCCGCCGGAGTGAGCTTCCGGCAGTTCGGCCAGCTCATGAACCCGTGGGGCACGGCCATGCCGCAGGGGATGTTCCTCAAATCCCAGGGGTTCGCATCCAACCTCTCGGATCCGCGGGGCACGCACACGCTCGAGGCGTTCTGCGCCGCCACCGGGCGTCCCTACGCCAGTTATGGGCTGCCGGTGCCGCTGGACACTTTCGTGGCCTACGGCGAGTGGTTCCAGGCCGAGCTGCTACCCGACCTGGAGCAGACGCTCGTTACCGCCGTCAGCCGCAGGGACACCGGCTACCAGCTGGACCTGGCGACCGGCGAGACGATCTCCGCCCGCCAGGTCGTGGTCGCCGCCGGGATCGAGCACTTCCCGTTCGCGCCCGTCGAACTGGCCGGCCTGCCGGAAGAGATCTGCACCCACAGCAGCCGGCACACCGATCTGGCGGCGTGGCGCGGCCGGAGCGTCATCGTGCTGGGCGCCGGCCAGTCCGCGCTGGAGTCGGCGGCGCTGCTGCACGAGCAGGGGGCCGCTGTCCGGATCGTCATGCGCAAGACGCAGGTGGCCTGGAACGGCACCCCGCTCGACCCTCAGCGCCCACTGCTCAAGCGGCTGCGCGAACCAGAGGCCGGCCTCGGCTCGGGCTGGGGGACATGGTTCTATTCCAACCACCCTGGCCTCTTCCGGCACCTGCCGGCCGCCACCCGTGTCCGCCGGGCCCGGACGGCGCTCGGGCCGGCCGGGGCGAGCTGGCTCCGCGGCCGGGTGGAAGGCGAGTTCCCGATCCTCACCGGGCTGAACCTGCGCTGGGCGCGGCCCGGTCCCTCCGGTCTCGAGATCGGTTTCAGCGGACCGGGCGGTGAGCGTGAACTAGCCGCCGATCACCTCATCGCCGCGACCGGATACCGCCCGGACGTGCGGCGCCTCGCCTTCCTTGGCGACGGCCTGCGGGAGTCGATCGAGACTGTGGCCGGGACACCGGCGGTCGACCGGGACTACCAGTCGTCCGTCCCCGGTCTCTACTTCGCCGGCCCGGCTGTGGCTCCCACGATGGGGCCGGTCATGCGCTTCGTGTTCGGCTCGGACCATGCGGCGCGAACGCTCGCGGCGAAGCTCATCCGGACCGCCGCCCCGCACGGCACCGTACGGGTCAAGGCGTCTTGATGGCGATTTCGCACATCCTGCCCGACCGTGGCGCCGGGGACGCGGATACGGTGCCGCTACCCCTGCTCGCCCGGGGGGAATGGTCCTTCCGGGCGGAGCCGGCTATCCCCGTCCGGGACGACGGCCGGCGGCGGGGGGCAGGAACTGAGCACGAGCGGCCGTCCGTCGGGTCCCAGCCGCCGGCGGCTGCCTCGCTGTGGCACTTTGCCGCCGCGGGTGCCCTGCCGCTGGCGGATCTGTTCGCGCTCGGTGCGGCGATCACGCTCAGCCGGACGGCCGCAGGTCCGTCGGCCGGCTACGCCGCGGCGGTCCTGGCGGTATTGGCGATCAGCCATCAGCACCGGCTGAAGATCACCCCACGCGTCTCCGACCAGGCGGGCCGGATCGCCGCGGCGGCGGTGCTGCCCGCGCTCGGCCTGCTCCCGTGGCTGCCCGCGGGGGCGGCGATCCGGCTGGCCCTGCTGTCCGCCGTCGCGGTCGGCTGCGGCCGCGCGGCCGCCCACCAGGTCCTGCGGGCCGCCCGTCGCCGGGGCAGGCTGTCCGAGGCGGTGGTGATCGTCGGCACCGGGACGATGGCTGCCGAACTCGCCGGCCTGATGCGCGACCACGCCGAACTCGGCCTGCGGCCCATCGGTTTCGCGGGTGAGCGGCCGGCCGGCCCCGGCCTGCCGCTGCCGGTGCTCGGGGCTGCCGCCGACCTGCCTGCGATCGTTTGCCAGCACCGGATCCGGCGTGTCATCGTGACTGCCGCCGCCGATGGGGACGCTGCCCTGCTGACCGCGCTGCGTCAGGCCCGGGAGTTGCCGGCCGACATCTGCGTCGTGCCCAGGCTGCCGGAGCTCGGCACGGCGGTGCCCCGCAGCGTCCAGGACGAGATCTGGGGCGTTCCGCTGCTTCCGCTGCGCCGGATAGGTGCTCCCGCTCGGCTGGTGAAGCGGGCGTTCGATATCTCGGTCTCGCTGACGCTGCTCGTCGTGCTCGGCCCGCTCATTGCTCTGCTCGCGGCGGTGACGCGGTGGCAACTGCGCCGGCCCGCGCTGTTCCGGCAGATACGGGTCACCCGTCCGGGACGGCAGGCCGAGGTCCTCAAGCTCCGGACGCTGGGTCACCACGGCAACCCCGATACCTGCTGGACCGTTCCGCCGCAGCAGTCCACCGCCTTCGGGCGATTCCTCCGCGGCACGCATCTCGATGAGCTGCCTCAGCTGGCCAACGTCGCGCTGGGCCAGATGTCACTCGTCGGCCCGCGGCCCGAGCGGCCGTATTTCGCCGCCCGCTTCGCGCAGGAGATACCCGGCTACACCGGCCGCCTGCGGATGACGGCCGGCCTGACGGGCTGGGCCCAGGTGCACGGGCTGAACGGTGACACCTCGATCCGCGACCGGGCGCGGTTCGACAACGCCTACATAGAGAACTGGTCGCTCTGGCTCGACCTCGTCATCGTCGCCCGGACCGTGACCGGATTGCTGGCCGGCGCGGTGGCCCACCGCGTCACCGGCTCTCCGGGCGCCCGTTCCAGCACAGCAGAACCGCTGGCCACCGCCACTGCGTGGCGGCCCGTCTCACTCCAGGGAGACCGCTCATGAAAGTCCTTCATGTCATCACCGGGCTGAACGTGGGCGGCGCGGAGCTGCAGCTGCGCTCGATCCTTCAGCACACCCGGCACGACGCCGATGTGATCACCCTGTACAACCCGGGGCCGGTCGCGGAGATGATCCGCGCCGACGGCGGCCTCGTGCGCGATCTCGGCATGACGCGCAACACCGAAGTGTCCGCACTGGCCCGGCTCTTCCGCCTGATCCGCGACGGGAGATACGACGTCGTGCACAGCCACCTCTACCGTTCGCAGATCTACGGCCGGTCGGCGGCCTGGCTGGCCGGCACCCCGGTCGTACTGAGCACCGAGCATTCCATCGGCGAGACCCACCTGGAACGCCGCCGGATGACCAGGGGCGTCCGCCTCCTGTACCTGGCCACCGAGCGGCTGTCCGCGGTGACGATCGCCGTCTCGCCGGCGGTACGCGACCG
>JBEKCN010000018.1:0-11790 GCA_050014855.1 Streptosporangiaceae bacterium
GCGGGAAAGGCTGCGCCTCGTGGATCTTCCACGTTACGGGGATTCCCCCGGTCACGGCGGTTACGCCCATCGCGGGGGGTGGGCCCATCATCCGGATAGCCGCCGTCGCGGGGATAGCCGTCGTTCGGGTCGATCGAATCGGGGCTGCGCCGCATGCCCTGGTAGGAACCCCGGGAGCGGTCCGGGCCGTCGGCGCTTCCGTCCTGCCCCGCATGACGTCCCGGCGGCAGAGCACGCGGCGGCCGGGCCGGCTGCTCCCGGCGCGGTGGCGGGGTGGCCGGCGCGGTCTCGTAGGAGCCAGGTGGGGCCCCGGGGCCGCCATCCGGGGCGCCGTCGCCGCCGGGCCACGGCACCGCGGGCTCGCTGGGCCGGGCGTGGCGGCGCAGGGGCGGGCCTTCCTCCGCGCCCTCCCCGCCGGTCATCCCGTGACACCACCCGGTATCACCACGAGCTCGCCGGGCGGATGTCCCGTGGCCCGCTCCGCGTCCAGCGCCGCCTGCAGGAGCACCGCGGCCGCCGCCTGGTCGACGATCTGCCGCCGGGCCCGGGAATCCTTCCCGCTCTGGCGGAGCACGGCGTGCGCGGTCGTGGTCGTGAACCGCTCGTCGAACAGCCGGACCGGCACCGGGGCGATCCGGGCCGCCAGCGCCGAAGCCACCTGGCGCGCGGCCGCTGCGGCCGGGCCCTCGCGTCCCGCGAGGGTCGTGGGCAGGCCAACGATGACCTCGAGCGCGTCGTGGCCGGCGACCAGTCCGGCCAGCCGGTCGATGTCCGCGCGGCTGTGCGCGATCATCTCGAGCGGGCTGGCCAGCACGCCGCCGGGGTCGCTGCGAGCCACCCCGACGCGTACGGAGCCGACGTCGACGCCCAGCCGGACGCCGCTTCTCACCGTGGCGGAGCCGGACAGCAGGGGCAGCATGCCATCACGTTAGCCTGCTGGACTACGCGCCGTCCCTGAAAGCTTTCCGAACCGCGACAAACGCCCCCTCGATCACAGCCGTTCCGTCGTCCCCGAGCGGCCCACCACCGCCCTGGGCCACGTCGGGCTTGCCCCCGCCGCCGCCGCCGAGCGCCTTGGCCGCCACGCCCACCAGGCGGCCCGCGGCGAGCCCGCGGTCACGGGCCGCGTCGTTGACGGCGACCACGACCACCGGCCGGCCGGCCGGGACACCCAGGACCATGACCACGGCCGGGCGCCCGGCCGGGAGCCGGCCCCGGATGTCGAGCGCGAGCTTGCGGATGCTGTCCGCGTCTGTCCCGGCGGGAACCTGGTGCGCGACGAACGCGACGCCGTCGATCTCCTCGGGGTACGCGGCCAGCTCACCGGCCGCCTCCAGCAGCTGAGCCGACCGGACCCGCTGCAGCTCCCGCTCGGCGTCACGGAGCCGGGTGACCATTGAGGAGATCCGCTCGGGCAGTTCCTCGCGCCGTACCTTGAGCTGCTCGCTGAGCTGGCTGACCAGAATGTTCTCCTTGGCCAGGAACCGGAAGGCGTCGATGCCGACGAGCGCCTCGACCCGGCGCACCCCCGATCCGATCGAGCTCTCACTGAGCAGCTTGACCAAGCCGAGCTGGCCCGAGTGCGCGACGTGCGTGCCGCCGCACAGCTCACGGGAGTATTCGCCCACCTCGACGATGCGGACCTCGTCCCCGTACTTCTCGCCGAACAGCGCCAGCGCGCCCATCGAGCGCGCCTTCTCGATAGAGGTGTGGTAGGCGCGGACGTCCAGGTCGTTGATGAGCACCTGGTTGACCTCGTCCTCGGTCTCGCTCAGCACGGACCGCGGCACGGCACCCGGCGAGGTGAAGTCGAACCGCAGTCGGCCGGGAGCGTTCTCCGACCCGGCCTGCGCGGCCGCATCGCCGAGCGCGCCCCGCAGCGCCCGGTGCACGAGGTGGGTCGCGGTATGCGAGCGGGAGATGGCCCGGCGGCGCTCCACGTCGATCTGCGCGTACGCGGGCGAGCCCACCAGGATCTGGCCGGACCGCACCTTGCCCCGGTGCACGATCAGCCCGGGCAGCGGGACCTGGACGTCGAAGACCTCGACCTCACTGTCCGGCGTGCCGCCGCCGCCGAGCACGCGGATGACGCCCCCGTCGGGCAGCTGGCCGCCGCTCTCGGCGTAGAACGGCGACCGGTCGAGCACGACCGACACCGCCTCGCCCTGCGCTGCCGAGGCGACCGGCAGGTCGTCGACCAGCAGGCCCACCACCGTGGCGTCGCCCGCGAACTCGTCGTAGCCGGTGAAGATGACCGGGCCGGTCCGCTCGCGCAGATCCGCGAGCACGGAGATGTCGGCGTTGCCGGTCTTCTTCTGCGCGGCGTCGGCCTTGGCCCGCTCGCGCTGGGCCGCCATCAGCCGCCGGAAGCCCTCCTCGTCGACCGACAGCCCCTGCTCCTCCGCCATCTCCAGGGTGAGCTCAATCGGGAAACCGTAGGTGTCGTGCAGCTGGAACGCCTGCTCGCCGGACAGCCGGTGGGACTTCTTGCGCCGGGTCTCCTCCATCGCGGCGTCGAAGATCGCGGTGCCGGTGCGCAGGGTGCCGAGGAACGCCGTCTCCTCCGCGTCCAGCACGGTCTGGATGTTGGCCGCGTCCCGCCGCAGCTCCGGGTACAGCGGGGCCATCGCCTCGATCGCGGTGGTGCCCAGCTCGGGCAGGTACCGGTCACCGGCGCCGCCCGCGCCGCCGCGCTGGCCGCCGGCCAGCATGCGCAGGTTGCGGATGCTGCGGCGCAGGATCCGGCGTAGCACATAGCCGCGTCCCTCGTTGCTCGGCAGCACGCCGTCGTCGACGAGCATCACCGATGCGCGGATGTGGTCGGCAACGACCTTGAGCGCGACATCCACCCGCTCATCCTGGCCGTATCGCTGCTCGGTCAGCTCGGCCGCGCGGTCCAGGATCTTCCAGGTGGTGTCGATCTCGTAGATGTTGTCGACGCCCTGCAGGAGGGCCGCCATCCGCTCCAGGCCCATCCCGGTGTCGACGTTGCGGAACGGCAGCGGCCCCGCGATGTCGAAGTCGGTCTTGCTGCGCACCGCGCTGAGCTGGTCCTGCATGAAGACGAGGTTCCACACCTCCAGGTAGCGGTCCTCGTCCGCCTCCGGGCCGCCCTCCTTGCCGTACTCCACGCCCCGGTCGTAGTAGATCTCCGAGCAGGGGCCGCCCGGGCCTGCGACACCCATGTGCCAGTAGTTGTCGGCCAGGCCGCGGCGCTGGATACGGCTCTCCGGGAGCTTGATCACATCCCGCCAGATGGCGTAGGCCTCGTCGTCCTCGGGCAGCACGGTCGCCCACAGCCGGTCCTCCGGGAAGCCGAACCCGCCGTCGTGCTCGGACCGGGTCAGCAGCTCCCAGGCGTACGGGATCGCCATGTCCTTGAAGTAGTCGCCGAACGACCAGTTCCCCAGCATCTGGAAGAACGTGGCGTGCCGGGTGGTCTTGCCGACTTCCTCGATGTCGGAGGTCCGCATGCACTTCTGCACGTCCGCGGCCCGCCGGAACGGCGGTGTCTGCTGGCCGAGCAGGTACGGCTTGAACGGCTGCATTCCGGCGATGACGAACAGCACCGTGGGATCGTCGGCCACCAGGTTGGCCGAGGGAACGATCGTGTGCCCGTGCTGCTCGAAATACCCCAGGAAGCGGCGCGCGATCTCTGCCGACTCCATCAGCGGCCATCCTTCACATGATCAATACGGCCGCGCGGGCGGCCGTTGGCTGCAGGTGTATCTGCCCTTATCGGTGCCATGGCCAGGTTAGGGCCTGACTGGTCCTGCTGCCGATTCATATACAGGTCCATGCCCTCCCGCACGTCGCGGGCGAACCGGCCGGCCGAGCGGACCTGGGCGATGGCGGCCTTCCGGGTGCGCCATACGGCCCGGGAGGTGCGCCAGGCCACGCGGGCCGTGCTCCACTGACCCTGACCCCGGGCCTGCGCCGGGGCCTGGCGCCGGGCCGGTGCCCCGGGCTGGGTCCGCGGCCTGGCCGGCGGCGGGGCGGGCGCCAGGCTGGCGGCGGGGCCCCGCCCGGTCGTGTCCGGCTGCGGGGGCCAGAAGGGCCCGGGTGCCGCTGCGGACCGGTCGCCCGAAACCCGGACGGAGATGGCCCGCCCCATTGCCGTCGCGCGGCGGTAGCCGGTGATACCGGCCGCCGCGCCCACCGACAGCCAGAACGCCCGGCGGATCACCGGCGTCCGCCGGACGGGGCCAGCGAACGGCGGCCGGCGACGGCGGCCTCCTGGGCGGCGGACGGGGTGGCGGGGTCGGCGGCGGGGTCGGCGGCGGGCGCGACGGCCCGCTCCGGCCGCACCGTCCCGGCGCGGCGGATCGCGACGGCGCGGCGTACCCCGTAGACGAAGGCACCCGCGCGTCCCGCCGGGCCCGCGGAGATCGCCTGGCCCAGCCCGGCCAGCGCCGAGACCTGGTCGGTGAGCTGAGATATGCCGGCGTTCAGCTCGTCCAGGCCCGCGGTCACCGTGCTGGTGGCGTCGAGCTGCTGGTTGGCGCGGTCCACGGCGGCCTGCACCCGCTCGAATACGGTGTCGCTGCGCGACCGCATATCGGTCACCAGGCGGGTGCCCTCGGAGATCAGCCGGGCGAGCCGGATCAGGACGTAGACGCCGGCGCAGACCAGCACGGCGAAAAAGAAGGCGGCGACCAGCGCAGCCAGATCCCCTGCGTTGTGCATGCGGGCTTCCTTACGTGGCAGGCGTTGCTCTTCAAGGCAGGCGTTACTGTCTGGCCGACCCTATCGCGCGGCGGAACCGCCGGGCCTGCGGAGGATGGCGCGGATCCGGCCGGCGCGCTCCGCGTAGCGGGCCTCCATCCCGTGGGCGGAAGGCTCGTAGTAGACACGATCGGCCACCGGGTCAGGAGCATAACGCTGAGTTACGACTCCTTCCTCGTAATCGTGCGGATAGAGGTACTCCTCGCCGTGCCCCAGGGCCTGCGCCCCGGCGTAGTGGGCGTCCCGCAGGTGCGCGGGCACCGGTCCGACCAGGCCGGCCCGCACGTCGGCGGAGGCCGCGCTGATCGCCTTGATGACCGCATTCGACTTGGGGGCGAGGGCCAGATGGATCACGGCCTGGGCCAGGTTGATCCGGGCCTCGGGCAGCCCGACGAACTCCACGGCCTGCGCCGCGGCGATCGCGACCTGCAGCGCGGTCGGGTCGGCCATCCCGACGTCCTCGCTGGCGTGCACGATGATCCGGCGGGCGATGAAACGGGGATCCTCCCCGGCCTCGATCATCCGGGCCAGGTAGTGCAGCGCGGCGTCGGCGTCGCTGCCCCGGATGCTCTTGATGAACGCGCTGATCACGTCGTAGTGCTGGTCCCCGCCGCGGTCGTAGCGGACGGCCGCGCGGTCCACGGCCCGCTCCAGCGCCGCGGTGTCGATCTGGCCGCCGGCCGCCACGCCCAGCGCGGCCGCCTCCAGATAGGTCAGCGCCCGCCGGGCGTCACCGCCGGCCAGCCGGACCAGGTGCTCCAGCGCCTCGTCCTCCAGCGTGACCGACCCGTCCAGGCCCCGCTGGTCGGTGAGCGCCCGGCGGATGACGCCGCGGATGTCGTCGTCGGACAGCGGGGTGAGGGTCAGCAGCAGCGAGCGGGACAGCAGCGGGCTGACCACGGAGAAGAACGGGTTCTCGGTGGTAGCGCCGATGAAGGACACCCACCGGTTCTCCACCGCGGGCAGCAGCGCGTCCTGCTGGGTCTTGCTGAACCGGTGCACCTCGTCGACGAACAGGACGGTTTGCTTGCCGGTCAGGCCGAGCTCGCGGCGGGCGTTCTCCACCGCGGCCCGGACGTCCTTGACCCCGGCGGTCACCGCCGACAGCTCAACGAAACGCCGCCGCGTCGCCTGGGACACCACGTAGGCGAGCGTGGTCTTGCCGGTGCCCGGCGGCCCCCACAGGAGCAGGGACATCGGCGCGTCGTTATCGGTCAGCTTGCGGAACGGCGTGCCTTCCCCGGTCAGGTGCCCCTGGCCGACGACCTCATCGAGGGTACGCGGGCGCATCCGCACCGCGAGCGGCGCGGCCGCCGCCGCAGCCTGCTCCTCGGCTTCGTCGAACAGGCTGCCGGACTGGGCCGCCTGGCCTCCATATGCTCTGGCCACACACTGACAGTAACCCGACGGTGCAGTAAAACGTCACATGAAGGGCACTATCCATGATCGTGTGTCGTTTTGCGGTGTTTATCCGGGGGGTCACCCCCCGGGCTGACACGAGCGTCGATGCCCGCCTCCCGGCGCTGCTCGGGCGTGATGGGGGTGGGCGCACCGGTGAGCGGGTCGAGGCCGGAGGCGGCCTTGGGGAAGGCGATGACCTCGCGGATGGTGTCCCGCCCGGCCAGTAGCATGATCAGCCGGTCCCAGCCGAACGCGATGCCACCGTGCGGGGGCGGCCCGAACTTGAACGCGTCCAGCAGGAAGCCGAACTGGGACTGGGCCTCCTCGTGGGACAGCCCGATCACCTCGAAGACCTGCTCCTGCATCTGCTGCCGGTGGATACGGATCGACCCGCCGCCGATCTCGTAGCCGTTGCACACCATGTCGTACGCGTCGGCGAGCGCGCCGCCGGGATCGGCGGCGAACTTGTCGGCCCACTCCGGCAGCGGGGCGGTAAAGGGGTGGTGCACCGAAGTCCAGCCGCCCTTGCCGTCTTCCTCGAACACGGGGGCGTCGACGACCCAGGTGAACGCCCAGGCGTCGGGGTCGATGAGGCCGCAGCGGCGGCCGATCTCCAGCCGGGCCGCGCCGAGCAGCTCGCGGGCCGCGGACGGGGTGCCGGCCGCGAAGAACACGCAGTCGCCGGGCTCAGCGCCGGTCGCGGCGGCCAGGCCAGCCTTCTCCTCATCGGACAGGTTCTTGACCACCGGGCCGGACGCGGACAGCGCCCCGGACGACTCGACCGACACGTAGGCCAGGCCCCGGGCGCCGCGGGCCCGCGCCCACTCCTGCCAGCCGTCCAGCTCGCGGCGGGTCTGGGCCGCCCCGCCGGGCATGACCACCGCCCCGATGTACGGGGCCTGGAACACGCGGAACTGCGTCTTCGCGAAGTAGTCGGTCAGGTCAACCAGCTCGCAGCCGAAGCGCAGGTCGGGCTTGTCCGACCCGTAGCGAGCCATCGCGTCGGCGTACGTCATCCGGGGCAGCGGCAGCGGGATCTCGTAGCCGAGAATGTCGCTCCACAGGTGGCGGACCAGGTCCTCGCCCACCGCGATCACGTCTTCCCGGGTGATGAACGACATCTCCACGTCGATCTGGGTGAACTCGGGCTGCCGGTCGGCCCGGAAGTCCTCGTCGCGGAAGCAGCGGGCGAGCTGGTAGTACCGTTCGAGCCCGCCGACCATGAGGAGCTGCTTGAACAGCTGCGGCGACTGGGGCAGCGCGTACCAGTGGCCCGGGCGCAGCCGGACCGGCACCAGGAAGTCCCGCGCCCCTTCCGGCGTGGAGCGGGTCAGGTCCGGGGTCTCCACGTACACGAACCCGTGGTCGCGCATCACGTCGCTGACCAGGTAGGTCGCCTGGGAGCGGACCCGCAGGGCCCGGGCCATCGGCTCGCGGCGGATGTCCAGGTAGCGGTAACGGAGCCGGACCTCCTCGCTCAGGTCCGCGGTGCCCTCGATGGGGAACGGCAGCGGGTCGGCCTCGCTGAGCACATCGAGGGCGTCGGCGATGACCTCGACCTCACCGGTGGGCAGGTCGGGGTTCTCATTCCCGGCCGGCCGGGCCCGCACGGTGCCTTCTATGCGCACGCAGAACTCGGCCCGCAGGCCGTGCCCCGGGTCCTCACCAGCGGCGGCCGCGTCGTCGCCGCGCCAGACGACCTGGACCACGCCGCTGGCGTCCCGCAGGTCGATGAACACGACACCGCCGTGGTCGCGCCGTCGTCCTACCCAGCCGGCCAGCACGACCGTTTCGCCGGCGTCCGACGCGCGCAGCGTCCCCGCCCCATGGGTGCGGATCATTAAAGCCTCGCCTTTCGCATGTTAAATTCCCAACGGGCCCTGACGGCCGCGATAGAGCCCGCGCCGCTCACAGCCCCCGGGCCGGGCCGCGGTCCGGCACCAGCCCAGCCAGGAATGGATTACTGCCGCGCTCGGCGCCAATCGTGGTCGCAGGGCCGTGCCCGGAAAGAACGATCGTCTCATCCGGCAGCGGCAGGCAGACCCGGGCCAGGCTGGCCAGGATCGTGTTGTAGTCACCGCCGGGCAGGTCGGTGCGGCCGATCGAGCCCGCGAACAGCAGGTCCCCGGAGAACATTGCGCCCGCGGCCTCTTCCTGCCCCGGATGGCGGAACGTCACCGATCCCGGAGTGTGGCCGGGCGCGTGGTCCACCACCAGGTCCACGCCGACCAGGGTCAGCGTCATCCCATCGGTCAGCTCCAGCACGTCGTCCGGCTCGCTCAAGGTCAGCCCGCCGAACAGCTCCTGGCCGACTCCGAGGGGAAAGCCGCGGGCGGGGTCGGACAGCAGAGCCCGGTCGGCCGGGTGGATGTAGGCCGGAATGTCTTTCGCGCCGCAGACCGGGGCCACCGACCAGACGTGATCGATATGGCCGTGGGTGAGCAGCACGGCGACCGGCTTGAGGCGGTGCTCAGCAAGGATGTCGTCGATGCCGTCGACGGCGTCCTGCCCAGGGTCCACGATGACGCACTCCTCGCCGGGCGCGGGCGCGATGACATAGCAATTCGCCGCGAAAGCGCCCGCAGGGAACCCGGTGACAAGCACGGTCGTCCTTTCTGACGGAACACGCGGCGGGTTAACCGGAACTCGCCAGCTGAGTCCGTGACAATGCAGTGTTCAGTCCGTACAGGCTACCGAGCCGGACGGTACGGCTGCGAACCGATAACGGCGGTACCGCGCTAACGGCTGTCCAGGTACGATTCGCGAAGTTTCGCTGATTGCGGGACCGCCGGCATCCTGAACAGAGGAGGACCTGACCGGTGGCGGGAAAGAAGGAGCGGGAGCGCCAGCTCGCCCGGGAGCGGCACTTGCGGCAGGCGGCACGCCGCGCGGAGCGCGCGCGCAAGACACGGATCCGGGCGCTCGCCGTAGGCGGGGTCTGCGTACTGCTGGCCATCGGCGTCGGCACGTACTTCCTGGTCGGAACGAGCGGCGGCAAATCCGCCGCGGCATCAGCCTCGGCATCCCCCACCGCGTCGGCCACGTCCACGGGGGCGGCGACGGTCGCCGAGCCCGCCCACCACTGCACCTATACCAAGAGCGGGACGGCCGCCCGGACGGTCGGCCTGCCGCCGTCGGCGCCGGACTATACGGCGAGCTATCAGGCCACGATCACGACCAACCGCGGCACCATTGACGTCAACCTGCTCAACAGCAAGGCGACGTGCACCGTCAATTCATTTGTGCACCTGGCCGAGCAGGATTATTTCGGCAACACAAAATGCCATCGTCTGACCACTGAGAGTATCTACGTGCTCCAGTGCGGCGACCCGACCGGAACGGGAAGCGGGGGGCCCGGATACGAGTTCGGCAGCGAGAACCTGAAGGGCGCGACGTACCCGGCGGGCACCCTGGCCATGGCCAATACCGGGCAGCCCAACAGCAATGGCAGCCAGTTTTTCCTGGTCTACAAGAACACGCCGCTTCCTGCGAGCTATACGCCGTTCGGCACGATCACCCAGGGCCTGCCGGTCATCGACGCTATTGCCAAAGCAGGAAGTGATAACTCCAATGGCCCCGGCGACGGCCATCCGAAGGAAAACGTCGTCATCGACAAGGTCACGATCAAGCAGACGTGATGCAGACTAACGACCATAGCGAAGGTGTCGGCGGGACGGCCGGGAAGACCTGAGGTCCCGGCCCCTCGGGGGCATACACAAGCAGGAGGTTCGCCGTGACCACCGCCAATCATCCGTGGGGCCGGGTTGATCCCGACGGGACGGTCTACGTGCGCAGCGCCGAGGGCGAGCGGGTGATCGGCTCGTGGCAGGCGGGCAGTCCGGAGGAGGCGCTGGCCTTCTACCAGCGCAAATACGAGTCGCTGGAGACCGAGGTGGCGCTGCTGGAGCAGCGGCTGTCCTCGACCGATCTGTCCCCGGCGCAGGCGCAGGCGTCGGTGGAACGGCTGCGCAAGACGATCGTGGACGCGCACGCCCTCGGCGACCTGGACGGGCTCTGCGAGCGGCTGGACAAGCTGACCGGGGTGGTCGGGCACAAGCGCGAGGAAGTCAAGGCCGCCCGCGAGCAGGCCCGGCATAATGCCCGGGACGTCAAGGAGCGGATCGTGGCCGAGGCCGAGACCATCGCGGCCGAGGCCACGCACTGGAAGAGCAGCGGGGAGCGGATGCGGGAGCTGCTCGAGGAGTGGAAGGCCGCGCCGCACGCGGAACGGTCCGTGGAGGCGGCGCTGTGGAAGCGGCTGTCGGCGGCGCGCAACTCGTTCACCAAGCGGCGCAAGGCCTACTTCGCGGGCCTGGAGGAACAGCGTGAGGACATCCGGGCCCGCAAGGAGAAGCTGGTCGCGGACGCCGAGTCGCTGGCCACCTCGACGGCCTGGGGCCCGACGGCGGGAACGTTCCGGGATCTGATGCGGGCCTGGAAGGCTGCCGGCCGGGCGGGACGGGAGGCCGAGGAGGAGCTGTGGGCCCGGTTCAAGGCGGCCCAGGACACGTTCTTTACCGCGCGGGCCGAGGCGCTGTCGGAGAAGGAAGCTGAACTGCGTGAGCACGCGGTGGCCAAGCAGGAACTGCTGGAGCAGGCGCAGGCCCTGCTCCCGGTGACCGACATGCGGGCCGCGCGGGCCGCGCTGCGCGGCATCCAGGAAAAGTGGGAGCGGATCGGCGGCGTGCCGCGCGATTCCCGTGACCAGCTCGAGGGCGGCCTGCGCAAGGTGGAGGAGGCCGTCCGCAAGGCCGAGGACAGCCAGTGGCACAGGTCCAACCCCGAAGCCATCGCCCGGGCCGAGGGCACCGTCAGCCAGCTGCGGTCGGCCATCGAGCAGCTGGAGCGGCAGCTGGCCAAGGCCAAGGAGAAAGACGACGCCACCGCCGTCCGCAACGCCGAAGAAGCCCTGGAAGCCCGCCGCGCCTGGCTCGAGGAAGCCGAGCACACCCTGGCCGAGTTCAGCGGTTAGGGCGAGCGAAGCGAAGCGAAGCCCTAACCAACCGGCCCAGCGAGCCCCGGGCTTCAGCCCGGGGCGAGTGGCCCGTGCTGTGTCAGCCCGGGGGGCGACCCCCCGAAACCCCCCGAATGCGCTCCGCGCCAGCGCGGTGGTACTTCGCCGACACACCGGCCACTCACCGGGCCCAAGGGCCCGGTTCGCTAGGCCGGTAACGAACGCCTCGCCGTAACCCGCCGCGCTTCCCGCCGACAGCGCCGGCCGCTCGCCGGGGCCTTCGGCCCCGGCTCGCTGGGCCGGTTAGTTTGTTATGCGGTAGACGTCGTAGACGCCGTCGATGGCGCGAACGGCGCGCAGGACGTGGCCGAGATGCTTGGGCGCGCCCATCTCGAACGTGAAGCGGCTGACGGCCACCCGGTCCCGGGAGGTGGTCACCGACGCGGACAGGATGTTCACGTGCTGGTCGGACAGGACCCGGGTCACGTCCGACAGCAGCCGGGTCCGGTCCAGCGCCTCGACCTGGATGGCCACCAGGAATACCGAATCGTCCGTCGGTGACCAGTGCACGTCGACCAGCCGCTCGGGCTGGGTCTCGGCCAGGTGGATGAAGTTCACGCAGTCGTCGCGGTGCACCGAGACACCATGCCCATGCGTGACGAAGCCGCGGATCTCGTCTCCTGGCACCGGGGTGCAGCACTTGGACAGCC
>JBEKCN010000019.1:0-12103 GCA_050014855.1 Streptosporangiaceae bacterium
GGCTACACGCGCCTGATCCGCGCGGACAACCTCGCGCACGCGCTCGGCATGCGCCGGCTCTGGGTCAAGGACGACCGGGACAACCCGACCCACTCGTTCAAGGACCGCGTCGTCGCGGTGGCACTCGCCGCTGCGCTGGAGATGGGGTTCAAGGTGCTCGCCTGCCCGTCGACGGGAAACCTGGCTAACGCGGTCGCCGCGGCCGCTGCCCGGGCCGGCATCCGCTCCATGGTGCTCGTCCCGGCGGATCTGGAGCAGCAGAAGATCATCACCACCGCCGTCTACGGCGGGACGTTCGTCCTCGTCGACGGGAACTACGACGACGTCAACCGGCTAGCCTCCGAACTGGCAGGCGAGCATGAGGACTGGGCGTTCGTCAACGTCAACGTCCGGCCCTACTACGCGGAGGGGTCCAAGACCCTCGGTTTCGAGATCGCCGAGCAGCTCGGCTGGCGGCTGCCTCAGCAGGTCGTCGTGCCCATCGCCTCCGGTGCGCAGCTCACCAAGGTCGACAAGGGATTCCGTGAGCTGGCCGCGCTGGGCCTGGTCGACGACAGCGGCTGGCGGGTGTTCGGCGCCCAGGCCACCGGCTGCTCGCCGGTCTCGGCCGCCTTCGCCGCGGGCCACGATGTCGTCGCGCCGGTCCGCCCGGCTACCATCGCCAAGTCGCTGGCCATCGGAAACCCCGCCGACGGCCCGTACGTGCTGGACGTGGTCCGCCGGACCGGCGGTGCCATCGCGGACGTGAGCGACGAGGAGATCGTCGAGTCGATCCGCCTGCTGGCCGCTACCGAAGGGGTCTTCGCGGAGACCGCCGGCGGAGTGACGCTGGGCGTGCTGCGCAAGCTTCTCGCGGCCGGGCAGCTCGATCCGGGGGCGGAGACGGTGATAATCAACTCCGGTGACGGCCTGAAGACGCTGGACGCGGTGGCGGGAGCGCTGCCCGTGCCGCCTCTCGTCCGGCCGACGCTGGAATCATTCCGAGAGGCGGGCGTCGAATGAGCGTGTCAGTCCGAATTCCCACCATTCTGCGGTCCTACACGGGCGGCGCGGCGGAGGTCAGCGCCGATCATGGCACGCTGCGCGAAGTGATCGCCGGGCTGGACGCCGCCTACCCCGGCATCGCCGGCCGGATCGTCGACGACGGCGGGAAGCTCCGCCGGTTCGTCAACGTCTACGTCGGGGAGGAAGATGTCCGGTTTGCGCAGGGCCTAGACACCCCCGTCCCCTCGGGCGCGCAGGTTTCGGTCATCCCCGCGGTGGCCGGGGGTTAGGCGGCTTTCGCCGTCCCAGCCGTGGTAGCCGTTTGCTTGCAGCCTGTGCACGCTTATCCCCGGAGATCTGGCCCGTCCGGTTCGTGCACGCGGTAATCTTTCTGTCTGGTCGACATGGGTCGGACCCGCTCCTTGGCGTGGGCCGGGCCACGCGATCGAACGGGTTCCGCGTTGCAAGGGCGGAGCTCGAGGCCCGAGCACAGTTAGGGAGTTGTGTGGAAATGGCTCAGGGCACCGTCAAGTGGTTCAACGCGGAGAAGGGCTACGGCTTCATCGCCGTGGATAACGGCAAGGACGTGTTCGTCCACTTCTCAGCAATTCAGGCGGACGGGTACCGCTCGCTTGAAGAGGGCCAGCGGGTGGAGTTTGAGATCACGCAGAGCGACCGGGGGCAGCAGGCCGACGCTGTCCGCCTGGTCTGAAGCTCTGACGTCGGACCGGCCCGGCCCCCGCGGGGGCCGGGCCTTTCTGTATGCCGACAGCGAGACCGGCTCCGCACGTTTGCACTCTCTCGGTGAGAGTGCTAAACATGGCGTTGGCACTCTCTTATGAGAGTGACAGCGATAGGCGGGATCGGGCGATAGGACCTGTGCCCGCAGGCAGGAAATGACTGCTTGCGGTTCAGGCCAGCCGTCGCGGGCGTCGGCTCGATCCGCTAGCAAGCCACGGAGGACTGGAGCCTATGGCAGCGAAGATGATCGCGTTTGACGAGGAGGCCCGGCGCGGCCTCGAGCGCGGCATGAACCAGCTCGCCGACGCCGTGAAGGTAACCCTCGGCCCCAAGGGCCGGAACGTGGTACTCGAGAAGAAGTGGGGCGCCCCCACGATCACCAACGATGGCGTGTCCATCGCCAAGGAGATCGAGCTCGAGGACCCGTGGGAGAAGATCGGTGCGGAGCTCGTTAAGGAAGTAGCTAAGAAGACCGACGATGTTGCGGGTGACGGCACCACCACCGCCACCGTGCTCGCCCAGGCGCTCGTGCGTGAGGGCCTGCGCAACGTCGCCGCCGGCGCCAACCCGATGTCGCTCAAGCGCGGCATCGACGCGGCCGTCGAGCGGGTGAGCGAGGAACTGTCCAAGCTGGCCAAGGACGTGGAGACCAAGGAGCAGATCGCCTCCACCGCGTCCATCTCGGCTGGTGACCCCGCCATCGGCGAGATGATCGCCGAAGCCATGGACAAGGTGGGCAAGGAAGGCGTCATCACCGTTGAGGAGAGCAACACCTTCGGCCTTGAGCTTGAGCTCACCGAGGGCATGCGCTTCGACAAGGGTTACATCGCGCCGTACTTCGTCACCGACCCCGAGCGCCTCGAGGCCGTCCTGGATGACCCGTTCATCCTCGTGGTCAACTCGAAGGTCTCGGCCAACAAGGACCTGCTGCCGCTGCTCGACAAGGTCGTGCAGTCGGGCAAGCCGCTCGTCATCATCGCGGAGGACGTCGAGGGCGAGGCCCTGGCGACGCTCATCGTGAACAAGATGCGCGGCCTGTTCAAGTCGGTTGCGGTGAAGGCCCCCGGTTTCGGTGACCGCCGCAAGGCCATGCTCGGCGACATCGCGATTCTCACCGGCGCTCAGGTCATCAGCGAGGAGCTGGGCCTGAAGCTGGAGAACGCCGACGTCGACGTGCTCGGCCAGGCGCGCAAGGTCGTCGTCACCAAGGACGAGACGACGATCGTGGACGGTGCCGGTGACGCGGACCAGATTGCGGGCCGCGTGAACCAGATCCGCACGGAGATCGACAACACCGACTCCGACTACGACCGCGAGAAGCTGCAGGAGCGGCTGGCCAAGCTGGCTGGCGGCGTCGCCGTCATCAAGGCCGGCGCAGCGACCGAGGTCGAGCTGAAGGAGCGGAAGCACCGCATCGAGGACGCCGTGCGCAACGCCAAGGCGGCCGTCGAGGAGGGCATCGTGCCCGGCGGTGGTGTGGCGCTGATCCAGGCCGGCAACAGCGCGTTCCAGAAGCTGGAGCTGACGGGCGACGAGTCCACCGGCGCGGCGATCGTTCGCCGGGCCCTGGAGGAGCCGCTCAAGCAGATCGCGATCAACGCCGGCCTCGAGGGCGGCGTCGTGGTGGAGAAGGTCAAGGGCCTCAAGCCCGGCCACGGCCTGAACGCCGCCAACGGTGAGTACGTGGACATGCTGAAGACCGGGATCAACGACCCCACGAAGGTCACCCGTTCGGCGCTGCAGAACGCATCGTCGATCGCCGGTCTGTTCCTCACCACCGAGGCAGTGATCGCCGAGAAGCCGGAGAAGGACAAGGCTCCCGCCGCCCCCGGTGGCGGGGACATGGACTTCTAGTCCAGCCTTTACCGTCGAGGGCCCGGGGGTTCCCCCGGGCCCTCGTTTTTCGGCTCTTTGAGCTGAGCCGTCCGGCCAGGCCAGCCTCCGGTCAGGGGCTGGTAAGACCCGGCCGTTCGGTTCCGGGTATGCCGTCCGCTCCGCGGGGCGGCTAGCCTAGGAGGCATCCGTAGCATCGGATCGATCGCGGTATTTGCCGTTTCGTCAGCTTTTCTATTCACGTGAGGTCTGCGCGTGCCTACCGGCAAGGTGAAGTGGTACGACTCCGAGAAGGGGTTTGGTTTCCTCGCCCGCGACGACGGGGGCGAGGTCTTCGTGCACTCGTCCGCCCTTCCCTCCGGGACCACCTCGCTGCGTCCCGGCCAGCGCGTGGAGTTCGGCGTCGCTGAGGGCCGCAAGGGCGCGCAGGCGCTGCAGGTACGGCTCCTCGAGCCGCCGCCCACGGTGGCCGTGAAGGTGGCCCGCAAGAAGCCGGATGAGATGGTCGTGATCGTCGAGGACCTGATCAAGCTGCTGGACGGGGTATCGAACACCTACCGGCGGGGCAAGCACCCGGATAGCCGCGACGCCAAGAAGATCGGCGCCGTGCTGCGGGCCGTCGCCGACGACGTCGAAGCCGGCTGAGAACCGGGTCCAGGCCGCGGCGTCTGGTGCGCCCGTACTGAGTTCCCGTGCGCGGTGTCCCGGGCCGGCCCCTCGCGTCAGTCGGCCAGCGACGCGGTGGCCGGGCCGGTCAGCAGGCGCCGCCGCCGTGACAGCACCAGCAGCACGATGGCGCCGGCCAGGCCGGCCGCGCTGATCCACAGGCCCGTCGCCCCGCTGCCCGTCATCGAGACCAGCACGCCTGCGAGGCCGCCGGCCACCCAGGAGACCTGGTGGATCGTCTCGGATATGGCGAACGTGGAGGTCCGGGTCTGCTCCGGGACCTCCCGCTGCACCGTCGAGTCCAGGGCGAGCTTGGCCAGTACGGTCCCGGCCGACGCCACGAAAGCGACGATCAAGGCCGTGCCCAGGCCGAAGAACACGGCGCACACGGCCGACGCCGCCGCGGACACGATCAGCACACTGAACGCCATCAGGTGCGGCACGCGCGAGCGGAACAGCGCACCCGCCGCGGTGCCGAGCAGGCCGCCCGCCGCCGCAGCGAAGACCAGCGCGCCCAGCGCGAGGTTCTGCGAGAAACCGTGAAAATGGGCGCTGCGCAGCAGGAACGCCAGGAAGAACACCATAAAGCCGGCGAACACGCGCACCGCCGCGTTGGCCCATATCGCCTCGGCCACGATGGGCCCGGCCGCCCGCAGCCGCCCCCTCCGCTTCGGCCTGGCCGCCTGCGGCACCGGTTCCTGCTGCGGCGCCGTATCCGGCGCGGCCTGGCCGGGCGCATGACGCGGCGCCGCGTCGCCCACATGGGGCGGGATGCTGTCGATGTGGTCGGGGACCCGGGCGCCGAGTACCGTGGCGCCCAGGTAGACCAGCGTGCCGATGCGCAGCACCCAGGGCGCCCCGGCCACGTGCTGGATGCCGAAGGCCACTGGCGCGGCGATCGTCGAGGCCAGCACGGCGCCCAGCCCGTTCCGTGCGTTGGCCGTGACCAGCGTGATCTCGGCCGGCAGCAGGCGCGGGGTCACCGAGCTGCGGGTGATGGCGTACGCCTTCTGCAGCACCAGCACGCCGAACGCCGCCGGGAAGAGCGTGACCGGATCACCGGTGACCGCGCCGGACATCGCCCAGCACAGCAGGCCGCGCGCCAGCAGGGTCCCCATCAGGATGTAGCGGCGGCCCTGCCGGACCCGGTCCAGCAGGGGCCCGATGAAGGGTGCCAGCAGCGCAAACGGCGCCACCGTCAGGACCAGGTACAGCGCGACCTGACTGCGGGCCTCGTGCAGCGACGTATTGAAGAAGACGGTGCTGGCCAGAGCCACCGCGACGAAGGCGTCACCCGCGCTGCCCGCCGCGGTCAGCTCGATCAGGCTCGACAGCCCGGTACGTCCCGCGCCGGACGCGCCGCTCAGCCGGTGCACGAAGCGCCCGAGCCCCCGGCTGGCTGAGGCACCGGCGTGCCCGGCGGACCGGGCCGCGCGCCCGGTCGCCCGCTGTGCCTCCGCCAGTCCCATGCTCTTAGTATTCTTCGCGCCCGAGGCTGCGGCGACCAGGGCCCAGCCCGAATTCCCCGATAGCTGGCCCATGCAGTCCGCCGGATGAGCGAGAATAGCTAATCGTGAGCCCAATCCGTGTCCGCAGCAAAGAGCCAGATCAGGCGTGCGCGGAAGCCGTTGGCCTCGCGCGTGCCGCACTGGAGGACGTCGTCGGTGCCCAGCAGGTGGGCGAGCATCTCGGTATCGAGGTGGGCGGCGACCGGGTCGTTACCCACCTGTTCGAGTGTCTCGACCCCGCCTACCCCGGCTGGCGCTGGGCCGTGACCGTGACGCGCGCCTCGCGTGCCAAGAACGTCACGGTCGACGACAGCGCGCTGCTGCCCGGTCCCGACGCGATCCTGGCGCCTGCCTGGGTGCCCTGGCGTGACCGGCTGCAGCCCGGCGACGTCGGCGTGGGCGACCTGCTCCCGGCCCATGACGACGACGAACGGCTCGTTCCGATGGTGATGCTGGCCGGCGACGACGCGGTGGTCGACTGGTGCGCCGAGGGGCCGCCAGAGCCGCCGGATCCGCCCGGGGCGCGGGAGGCGCCCGGCCCGACCTTCCCCGGCCGGGCTCGGGTACTGTCCCTGGCCGGTCGTGACGAGACCGCCGAGCGCTGGTACGAAAGCGAGCACGGCCCGAGCACGCCGCTGGCCCGCGCCGCCCCGGCCACCTGCGCGAGCTGTGGCTTCTTCGTACCGCTCAGCGGTGTGCTCGGCCAGGTGTTCGGCGGCTGCGCGAATGCCTACGCCCCGGACGACGGCCGGATCGTGTCCGGCGACCACGGCTGCGGTGCGCACTCTGAATCGGCGCTGGCCGATACCCCCGGCCAGACCGTCTTGCCGGTGATCGACGAGTTCGGCTACGACCTGGTGGACCTGCCCGGCGTCTCGCTCGACGAGACGGTCTTCGAGTCGTTCAGCGGCGGCGCCTGACCAGGCTCCGGGCCTGCTGACCGGGCGGCGCGGCGCTCGGCCGCGGTGGCCCGGCGGCGCTGCAGGTGCGGCACGTACCACAGGCCGAAAAGCCCGAGCACCAGGCCGGTCGTGCAGGTCCAGACCCACCAGCGCTCCGCGGGCGGCAGGGTGTCCCGGATGATCAGGACGACGACGAGCGCGATGGCCCATCCGGCCGTGATGACGGCGGTGATCAGCCCGGCGTTTCCCTCCAGCGGAGGCGGCGGCGAGCGGCGCGGAGAAGCCACGAGAGCCAGGTTACGTGGCGCATGCGCCCCCGTGACGAGTCGCGTGCCGGTGATGTTCCCTGCCGCGCCCCGCGTCCGTGATGTACTTTGATCGTCCGACCGCAGGCACCCGTGGCCTGCTGCTGCGCGATAGGCGATTTGCGGAATCCCCCGGGCCCGCATATCCTTAGCTAGAGTAATGACTTGGGCTAATGAATATGACACTCATGCAGGCAAAGTCAGCGCAGACCAGGTCCGACGTGGGCCTGGCCACCACGCTGCGGATCTCGGTCAGCCGGCTCGCACGCCGGCTCCGGGTCGAACGCACCTCGCACGGCATGCCGGAGTCGGAGCTGTCCGACACGCAATTCGCCACCCTTTCGGCGCTGGAGCGCCACTCGGCCATGACACCGGGCGAGCTGGCCGAGCACGAGAAGGTGCAGCCCCCTTCGATGACCCGCGTCATCGCGGTGCTGGAGGAGCGCGGCCTGGTGATGCGGGCGCCGCACACGACCGACCGGCGCCAGGTCATCCTGACCGTCACGGAGGACGGCCGGGCCGCGGTGCTGCGGGCACGCCGGCGCCGGGACGAGTGGCTGGCCAGGCGGCTCAAGGAGCTCACCCCGCGGGAGCGGGCGACCCTGCGCGCCGCGGCGCCGATTCTGGAGAAGCTCAGCCAGTCCTGACGTCCCCGGCACCCGCGCAAAGCCGTGCGCCGGGCCGGGCCGAGCGCGGCCGGATGTTCACCTCGCTGCGGACCCGCAACTACCGGCTCTTCGCGGCCGGCCAGGTCGTGTCCAACAGCGGTACCTGGATGCAGCGGACCGCCCAGGACTGGCTGGTGCTGGAAGTGTCGCACGGCAGCGGTACCGCGCTCGGCATCGCCGCCGGCCTGCAGTTTCTTCCGCTCCTGCTGTTCAGCCTCTGGGGCGGGGCGATCGCCGACCGGTTCCCCAAGCGCCGCATCCTGCTCATCACGCAGAGCCTCATGGGCGCTCTGGCGCTCGTCCTGGGCATCCTCGCGCTGACCGGAACGGTCCGGCTATGGCAGGTCTACCTGCTCGCGCTCGCCCTCGGCATGGTCACCGTGGTGGACAACCCGACCCGGCAGACCTTCGTGACCGAGATGGTCGGGCAGACCGACATGCCGAACGCGATCGCGCTCAACAGCGCCATCTTCAACCTGGCCCGGATCGCCGGCCCCGCCATCGCCGGGATCATCATCGGCCTGGTCGGCACGCCCACCGCGTTCCTGGTCAACGCCGCTTCCTACGGCGCAGTGATCGCCGGGCTGCTGCTGATGCGCCCGGCAGAGCTGCTGCCCATCAAGCGGGTGGCGCGGGCCAAGGGCCAGCTCCGGGAGGCGCTGAACTACCTCGGGGGAGCACCGCGCATCTGGGTGCCGATGGCGATGCTGTTCTTCGTCGCCACGTTCGGCATGAACTTTCAGGTCACCACGGCCCTGATGTCGCGGGGCGTGTTCCACACCGGCGCCGCCTCGTTCGGCCTGGCCTCGACCGCCTACGCGGCTGGGGCCCTGGGCGGAGCGCTGCTGGCGGCCAGGCGCCGCCGCCCGTCGGTCCGGCTGCAGGTTGCGGTCGCGCTGGCGTTCGGGATTCTGGAGACAGCCTCGGGGCTCATGCCGGCCTACTGGGCCTTCCTCCTGCTGCTCCTGCCGACCGGCCTGTCGGTGGTCCTGTACACGACGGCGGCGAACTCCGCTACCCAGCTCGGCACCGATCCGCGGATGCGCGGCCGGGTCATGGGCGTGTACATGCTGGTGTTCCTGGGCGGCGCCCCGATCGGCTCCCCGCTGATCGGCTGGATCGCCGAGCAGTTCGGCCCGCGGATGAGCCTGATCTCGGGCGGGCTGGTCTCGGCCATCGCGGCCGTCGTGGCCGCGGTCGTGCTGTCCCGCCTCACCGGGACAGGCATGCGGGACGGGCTGCGGGCCCTGGCCCCGTACCGCGGCGGCGTCCGCCGGTCGCCGCTGCCCAGCCCTGAAGCAGACCAGCAAGCCGCCGCCTGAGCGGCCGCCACGCCGCCTTCACCTCATCCACAGCAGGCTCGGCCAGCAGCCGCGCTACGGGGCGGTCGGCAGCTGGGCGATCGGCCGGGAAGCAGGCGGATAGGCTGTGCATGTGACTCGCGTGCCTCGCTGGCTTCTCCCGGCCGCGCTCGCGCTGCTGGTGCTCACCGTGCTGATCGGCTCCCTGGTGCGCTGAAGCGCGGTCGTGCGCTGCCCCACGGCGGTCCAGGGGCGGCCCCCGGCCGGGCACCAGGCGCCGTGGTCAGAGGCGTTCCACCACGTAGTCGACGCAGGCGGTCAGGGCCTCAACATCGTCGGGGTCGACGGCGGGGAACATGCCGATCCGGAGCTGGTTGCGGCCCAGCTTGCGGTACGGCTCGGTGTCCACGATGCCGTTCGCGCGCAGCACCGCCGCCACAGCCGCCGCGTCGAGGTCTCCGGTGAAGTCGATCGTGCCCACCACCTGCGAACGCTGGGCCGGGTCCGCCACGAACGGCGCCGTATAGGGCGTCTTCTCGGCCCAGGTGTACAGCCGCGCCGCGGAATCGGCGGTCCGGGCTGTCGTCCAGGCCAGGCCGCCATGGGCCAGCATCCAGTCGATCTGGTCCGCGAACAGCAGCAAGGTCGCGACGGCCGGGGTGTTGTGCGTCTGGTCCTTGGCCGAGTTCTCGATCGCGGTCGGCAGCGAAAGGAATCCGGGCACGTAACGGCCGCTGGCGGTGATCTCGGCCACGCGCTCCAGGGCAGCGGGTGACATGAGTGCGATCCACAGGCCGCCATCGGCACCGAAGCATTTCTGCGGTGCGAAGAAGTACACGTCGAAGTGACCCGGGTCGACCGGCAGGCCGCCTGCGGCGCTGGTGGCGTCCACGAGGAGCAGCGAACCGGGGTCCGCGCCGGGTACGCGCCGGATCGGCATGGCCACCCCGGTCGAGGTCTCATTGTGGGTGAGCGCGTAGGCGTCCAGGCCCGGCTGCGCGGCGGGCTCCGGGTGCGTGCCCGGCGCGGACTCGATGACGGCCGGGGTGTCCAGCCACGGGGCGCCCGCGACCACGCCCGCGAACTTTGCGGAGAACTCGCCGAACGCGAGGTGCTGGGAGCGGGCCCGGATCAGCCCGAAGGCGGCGGCATCCCAGAAGGCGGTCGTCCCGCCGTTGCCAAGCACGACCGCGTAATCGTCCGGCAGCGCGAAGAGCCCGGCCAGCCCGGCCCGGATCCGGCCGACCAGGGACCGCACCGGCGCCTGCCGGTGCGACGTTCCCAGATACCTGGCTCCCGAACTGGCCAGGGCCGCGACCTGGTCCGCGCGCACCTTGGACGGCCCGCTGCCGAACCTGCCGTCTGCGGGCCTCATCTGGGGAGGAATGACGACGCTGGTCACCGCATCAGCCTATCCACGGCCGGTCACCGGCGGCGCCGGTGCTCAGCAACGACGGCTGCCCCGGGCCAGGCCCGGGGCAGCCCGTCGGGGCGGCCGGCGGCCTACACCTTGTCCAGCACGTCAGCGGCGCCGGCTACGTCGCGCGCCGGGCGGGACGCTGGGCCGACGTAGCGGGCGCTGGGACGGATCAGCCGGCCGGTGCGCTTCTGCTCCAGGATGTGCGCGGCCCACCCCGCGGTGCGCGCGCAGGTGAACATCGAGGTGAACATGTTGGCCGGGATCCCGGCGAAATCGAGGACGATGGCCGCCCAGAATTCCACGTTGGTCTCCAGCACCCGGTCAGTCCGCCGGGCCCGGAGCTCCGCCAGTGCGGCGTTCTCCAGCGCCAGGGCTGCCTCGTACTGGGGCGCGCCGAGTTCCTTGGCGGTCCGCCGCAGCACCCGGGCGCGTGGGTCCTCGGCCCGGTAGACGCGGTGCCCGAAACCCATCAGCCGGTCGCCCCTGTCGAGCACCTGCTTCACGTAGGCATCCGCGTCACCGGTGCGCTCCACCTCCTCGATCATGTGCAGGACCCGTGCCGGGGCGCCGCCGTGCAGCGGCCCGGACATCGCCCCGACCGCGCCGGACATTGCGGCCGCCGAATCCGCGCCGGTCGAGGCGATGACGCGGGCGGTGAACGTGGAGGCGTTCATGCCATGCTCGGCGGCCGACACCCAGTAGGCGTCGACGGCCTTGACGTGCCGGGGGTCAGGGTCGCCCCGCCAGCGGATCATGAACCTCTCGGCGATCGTCTTGCCCTCGTCCACCTTGCGCTGCGGCACGATAGGCAGGCCCAGGCCGCGCGCCGACTGCGCTACGAACGACAGCGCGGTCACCGAGATGCGGGCCAGATTGTCCCGGGCCTCGTCGTCGTCGATGTCGAGCAACTGCCTGATGCCCCACGTGGGAGCCAGGGTGGCGAGGGCGCTCTGCACGTCGACCCGGATGTCGCCGGAATGCACGGGGAGAGGGTAGCCATCGGCCGGGAGAAGACCCGGGGTGTACGAGTTATCCACCAGGAGGCCCCACACGTAGCCGAATGTGACGTGGCCCGTCAGTTCCTCGATATCCACCCCGCGGTAGCGGAGCGAGCCGCCTTCCTTGTCGGGCTCGGCGATCTCGGACTCGAAGGCGATTACGCCCTCCAGCCCTGGCTTGAAGTCGGACATCGTGTCTCCTTCTCCTTGCGCGATGGCGCCGCACGCGCGCCTGTTGGCGGTTCGCGTCGGGGCGCCGTTCCTACCTAACGGTAGCCGACTGCAATGTGAGGATCGTTACTTACCGCTTGCAAACTACCTCCGGTTGGCTCCGGAGCTGACGAGCGACGCCTCAGGAGGTCTGCGCACTTCTGATCGCCCCGCACGGCCGTACCCGGAATGTGCCCGGTCGGCTGCCGAGGTCTGCCGCGAGCACGCCAGTCTTTGCCGGATGACGCCGGAGCGGCATGATAGACGCACGAGCGACGCGACCGAGAGTGAACTGCTGCTGGACTTCCTGGAAGAGCAGCGCCGTCATGTCCTCGGGATCCTGGAGGGCTTGTCGGAGGAGCTGGCAGCCCATCCGGGGGTCAACAGCACCACAGGCACGTCGATCGATCCCCTAGGTCTTCGTTGAGCACGCTACAGGAGCCCGCCAGGAGCCGCCCTTCGGCGGGCGAGCTAACTTTCCCGTTATCGGCGCCGGGCCGGATGACTTGTGGCCCCCGGCGGCCGGGCGGCGGGCCCGCATGTGCCGGGCCGGCTGCCGTCCCGCCT
>JBEKCN010000020.1:0-11461 GCA_050014855.1 Streptosporangiaceae bacterium
CCGGGGGCCGGGAGCACGCCATCGTACGTGCGCTCGCCCAGGATCCGGCCGTGACCGGCCTGCACGCCGCGCCCGGCAACCCGGGGATCGCAGCGCTGGCGGACACCGCCCCGGTCGCCGCGTCGGATCCGGCGGACATCGCCGCGCTGACCCGGAAACTTGCTGCCGACCTCGTGGTGATCGGGCCAGAGGCACCTCTGGTGGCCGGTGCGGCCGACGCGGTACGCGACCTTGGGGTCCCGTGCTTCGGGCCGGGCGCCGCCGCGGCCATGATCGAAGGCTCCAAGACGTTCGCCAAGGAGATCATGGCCGAGGCCGGCATCCCGACCGCCGCCGCACGGACCTGCGTGACGGCTGCGGAAGCGGACGCGGCCCTGGAGCAGTTCGGGCCGCCGTACGTGGTGAAGGATGACGGCCTGGCGGCCGGCAAGGGCGTGCTCGTCACCATGGACGCCGAGGCCGCCCGCGCGCACGCCCGGTCAGCGGCCAAGGTCGTCATCGAGGAGTTCCTCGACGGCCCCGAGGTGTCGCTGTTCGCGGTCTGCGACGGGAGCGCGGCCGTGCCGCTGGTCCCGGCCCAGGACTTCAAGCGGGCGGGCGACGGCGATCTCGGCCCCAATACGGGCGGCATGGGCGCCTACACCCCCCTCCCGTGGGCCCCGGCCGGCCTGACCGACGAGGTCATGGCCTCGGTCGTGCAGCCGGCGGTGGACGCCATGCGCCGGCGCGGAGCCCCGTACCAGGGGCTGCTGTACGCGGGCCTCAGCCTCACCGCAGCAGGCGTCAAGGTGGTCGAATTCAACGCCCGCTTCGGCGACCCGGAGACCCAGGTGGTCCTGGACCGGCTGGAGACGCCGCTGGGCGGCCTGCTGTACGAAGCGGCCACCGGCGACCTCACCGGGCTCCCCGCGCTGCGCTGGCGGCCGGGCGCGGCGGTGACGGTCGTCGTCGCCGCTGAGGGCTATCCCGCGCGGCCGGTGATCGGGGACATCATCAGCGGCCTGGATCAATCGATGAGCGTGCCCGGTGCGTATATCCTGCAGGCCGGCACGGCCAGTGGGACCGACGGCGTGCTGCGGTCCAGTGGCGGCCGGGTTCTGGACGTGGTCGGCACGGGCGGAAATATCGCAGCCGCCCGCGTCGCTGCCTACGAAGCGGCCGGCAAAATTCAGCTGCGCGGCGGCTGGTGGCGCACCGACATCGCCGCAGCCGCGGCCCGCGCCTCAGAAGAGGACGGCGCCGGCAGCGGCGCCGCGACGGCGAGTGGCACGGGCGGGGAAGGGGCGCGCGGAACGTGATCAGCCGGTATACGCTTCCCGAGATGGGCCACGTCTGGAGCGAGGCGCACAAGTACGAGCTCTGGTGCTTGGTCGAGACGCTGGTCCTCGAGGCCAACGCCCGGGCCGGGACCGTCCCGGCCGACAGCGTCCCCCCGGTACGTGCGGCGGCACCGCCCACCCCCGAGGCGGTCGCCGCGGTCGAAGCGGTCACCGACCACGATGTGATCGCCTTCCTGACCGCCTGGGCCGACAACACCTCCCCGCGCAGCGCCGCCGCCTGGGTCCACTTCGGGATGACGTCGTCGGATCTGGTGGACACCGCGCTGGCCGTGCAGCTCACCGAGGCGACGGACATCGTGCTGGCCAAGGCCACCGCCCTGGTGGCCGCGCTGCGCGAGCACGCGCTGGCGCACCGGGCCACGCTGCGGCCGGGGCGGACGCACGGGATCCACGCCGAGCCGGACGTGTGGGGCCACCGGGTAGCGGACTTCGCCTTCGCGGCCGCGCGCGCCCGTGACCGCATCCGTCGGGCGCGCGATGCCGTGGCGGTGGGGAAGCTATCCGGCCCGGTAGGCAACTACTCCAACATCGCCCCCGAGGTCGAGGCGGCGGTCATGCCGGAGCTCGGCCTGCGGTCGGCCGACGTCGCCACCCAGGTCGTGATGCGCGACGGCATCGCCGAGTGGGTCAGCGCCCTGGCCCTGGCGGCGACCGTGTGCGAGGCGGTGGCGCTGGAGGTCCGGCATGGCCAGCGCACCGAGGTCCGTGAGCTGTCCGAGCCTTTCGGCCGCGGCCAGAAGGGCTCCTCGGCCATGCCGCACAAGAAGAACCCGATCCGCTCCGAGCGGATCTGCGGGCTGGCCCGGGTGGTGCGCGGTTACGTCACCCCGGTGATGGAGGGCGTCCCGCTCTGGCACGAGCGTGACATCTCCCACTCCAGCGTGGAGCGGATCGCGCTGCCCGACGCGGCGATCGCCGTCGACTACCTGCTGCACCTGACGACTGGGCTGGTAGAAGGGCTGGTGGTCGACGCGAGGCGGATGCGGGCCAACCTGGACGCCACCGGCGGCCTCATCTACTCCTCGGCGGCGCTGCTCGATCTGGTCGCATCGGGTCTGGCCCGCGAGGAAGCGTACGCCCTGGTCCAGACGGCAGCGATGGAGACCTGGAACGAGGGCGTCCCGTTCCGGGATGCGCTGCGCAAGGAGGCGGCCGCCCGCGGGCAGGCGATTGATGAGACGCGGCTCGACGAAGCGTGTCGCCCCGAGCGCTATGTGGCGCGTCTGGGGCCGGTGTTTTCCCGGCTGGAGGGGCTGACATGACAGCAAATCGTGTCAAGCCTCCGCTCTGGCGCGGGGCTAATGGAATACTGGGCAACGCCTTGGCGCGGGGGGCCGCCACGGTTCCGGTCGTCCCCGCGCCCGGCGGGACGACCGCACAGCCCGCCCCGCGAGCCCGGACTGTACCCGGCCACGTGCCGGTTTCATTCACTACCCCCCGACAGGAGTTGCATCCATATGACGATGGGCACTGAGACCCGTTACCGCGTACGGGGCGGAACGCCGCTGAACGGCACCGTTTTCGTGCAGGGCGCGAAGAACGCCGCGCTCAAGATGATCGCGGCGTCGCTTCTCGCCTCCAAGGGCCGTACGGTCCTGCGGAACGTGCCGCCCATTGAAGATGTACGCCGCGCGGTCGAACTGGCCCAGGCGGTCGGGGCCATCGTCGAATTCCACGAGTCGGAACGGACCCTGGTGGTCGACGCCTCGCGGCTGACCAGCCCGGTCCTGCCGGCCGAGATCGCCCGGCGGTTCCGTAGCTCGGTAATGTTCGTGCCCGCCCTGCTGCACCGTCTCGGCGAGGCCGTAATCGAGGGCGTCGGCGGATGCAATCTCGGCAACCGCAACCTGGACTTCCACTACCGCGGCTTTGCCCGGCTCGGCGCGGTCGTTGACGAGGGCGAATCGGTTATCCACATCAAGGCCGGCTCGGGCGGGCTGCGCGGGGCCCACCTGTACCTGGACACCCCGTCGCACACCGGGACCGAGAACCTGATCATGGCCGCGTCGCTCGCGCCGGGCACCACCGTGATCGACAACACCGCCCTCGAGCCGGAAGTGCTCGACGTCATCGCCTTCCTGACCAAGATGGGCGCGCGCATCACCGGCGGCGGCACCGGCTTCGTGACCGTGGAAGGCGTCAGCGAGCTGGCGGCCGTCGAGCACACGGTGATGCCGGACCGGATCGACGCGGGCGTCTTCGCCATGGCCGCCGCGATCACCGGTGGCGAGCTGAATCTGGTGGGCGGCTCGCTCGAGCACTTCGGGGTCGTGCGCTGGAAGCTGGAGCAGATGGGCGTGGAGTTCTCCACGCAGGGCGCCGTGCTGCAGGTCCGGCGGACCAGCCCGCTGCGGCCGATTAACGTCATCACCTCGCCGTACCCAGGCTTCGCGACCGACCTCCAGTCGCCCATCATGACGCTCGCCTGCCTGGCCGACGGCTCGAGCTACATTCGCGAGACCATCTTCGACGGGCGCTACACGCTCGTCGGCGAGCTCAACAAGATGGGCGCGAAGGTCGAAGTGGACGGGGACGTGGCCATCGTGCACGGCCCGAACACCCTACGCGGCGCCGAGGTGGTAGCGCACGACCTGCGCACCGGCATCGCACTCATCCTGGCCGGCCTGATCGCCGAGGGCGAGACGGTAGTGGCGCCGGGCTACCTGATCGACCGCGGGCACGCGTCGATCGCCCAGCGGCTCACCGCGCTCGGCGCCGACATCACCGTGGAGCGGGCCCCCTCGGTCTAGCCGCACCGGACGGGGCGCACGATCGCCGGCTACGGAGTCAATACGGGACGTAGCCGGCGGTAGCTCGGTTTTGGGGCCGGTGCAGGGTGATTATTTCCGGACTCGGACGGCTCTTCACAAATTGAGCCGGATGAGTTACGAAGAGTACTGACCGGCATATACCCAGTGCGACGAGAGAGCACGGTTGTGCGGGATACGGCGGGCATTTGGCTACCGGATGCGGATGGGGTGACTGTCGAAGGTGCAGGTCAGCAGCGATCTTACAGGGAGCCTCGGGTTAACAGCCTACGGGGGGAAAGGCCGATGACCGCGAGGAGGCACCTGCCCAGCGAGCTCATTATCGGCGTCGTAGGACCCTACGACCTGGTGGAGCGCATCATGCTGTCAGGTGCGGCTGCGCGGGACGAAGCTTTCGGCGCCATGCCGGCGCCGAACCCACCGGCCAGCCAGCCTGGGGCGCCGGCCCAGGGCCAGCCGCCCGGGCTGGTGCGTACCGAAGCAGCGGGACTCTCCCGGCTGGAGACGGCCGAGTCCCTCGCGGAACAGGGCGTCCCCACGGCACCGGCAGGCTCCGGAGGATCGCTGGCCTGGCCGCGTGAGGATCCGCGCCGGCTCGTCGGCGGCGCGTTGCCGCGGCGGCTGATCGCCGCCGCCTACCGGCGGGAACGCGAAGCGCCGGAAAAGGTCGCCCGGCTCGGCGCGGCCATCGACGTGTGCCTGTTCGCCAGCCCCGTGCCGTTCGAGTACGCACGCCGGGCCGGCGTGATCTCGGTGCCGTCCACTTACGTCCGCCTCGACGGCGGAGCACTGTACGCCGCACTGCTGCGGGCCCGGATCCAGGGCCACGACATCGAGCGGGTCAGCATGGACGTCCTGAGCCGCAGCTCGGTCGAGGAGGCTTACGCCGAGCTTAACCTGCCGTCGGACAGTGTCCGGCTGCGCCAGGACCCGGCCAGCCCGGCCGCCCTCGCGGCCTTCCACGAGCGGCTCTGGCGCATGAGCGAGACGTCGGTCGCACTGACCTGCCTGGAGTCAGTGAGCCGGCGGCTGGCCCGCGCGGGCGTCCCGGTCATAAACATCCGGCCCACGGACGAGGCCATCCGGATGGCGGTCTGGAACGCTGTCCTGCTTGGCGGCCATCACCGGCTCGAAGCGGCTCAGCTCGCATTGGTGGCCGTCGAGGTGCCGCGGCTGCGAGAGGGAGCCCGGCGCGCCCTGTCCCGGTACGCGCGGGACGAGCTGCGCCTGAGCGTGCACCGGTTCCTGGCCGGCGAGGCGCAGCGCATCCAGGCGTTGGTCACCCAGGCCGATGACCATTCCTTCCTGATCGCGGCGACCAGGGGGTCACTCACCGCCGTGACGGCCGACTTCAGCCAGCCTCCGTTCGCCGACCGGGCCCGGGCGGAGCTGGGCATCACGATCGAGGTCGGCGTGGGTATGGGGCGGACCGTTCAGGAGGCCGAAACGCACGCGCGGACCGCACTCATCCGTTCGCGATCGGCGGGAGCCGGCCCAGGAACCGTGCCGTCCCGGGAAGGCCAGCCGCTGGTCCCGCCGCCCCGCCGGGCCAGCCCGGCGGCGCTGCGCACTCCCTCGCGGGGCATCGAGACGCTCGCCCGGCTCGCCGGGCGGCTCGAAGGGTCGGAGACGGCGCTCGTCGTGGACGCCGAAACGGCCGGCCGCCTGCTCGGGGTCACATCGCGGACCGCCCGGCGGCTATTGCGCAGCCTGGTCGACGAGGGCCTGGCGTGGCCGCTGCCGCCGAGCCGCGCCGCCCAGCCGGGACGGCCGCGCCAGTTCTACCGGCTGATCACCGAGAAGCTGGAGGAGCTGGAGCCGTCGCGCTCACCCTGACCGGGCCTTGACCTGGCCCGGTCAGCTGCGGTGCGGATAGCTGCGCGCCACCGCGAGGAACAGGTCATTGGCCTCGGGCTCGCCGATCGAGACCCTGGCCCCCTCCCCGGCGAACGGCCTGATGCTGACCCCGGATCGGGCACAGATCGCCGCGAAGTCCACCGTAGCCTCCCGCAGAGGCAGCCAGACAAAGTTCGCCTCGGTCGGCGGCACCGTCCAGCCGTCGGCGAGCAGCGCCTCGCGCACCCGGGTGCGCTCCTTGACCGTCGCCTCGACGCGCTCGAGCAGCTCCCCTTCGGCCCCCAGGGAAGCGACCGCGGCCGCCTGGGCGATGCTGTTGACCGAGAACGGCAGCATCGTCTTGCGCACGGCCTGGGCCACCGGCGCGTGCGCGATCATGAAGCCGGCCCGCAGCCCGGCCAGGCCGTAGGCCTTGGAAAACGTGCGCAGGACGGCGACATTCGGCCGGTCCCGATATAGTTCCAGCCCGTCCGGGACGGACTCGTCACGGATGTACTCCCGGTAGGCCTCATCCAGGACGACCAGGCAGTCGGCCGGGACGCGATCGAGGAATCCGGCCAGCTCGTCGGCGTGCACCACCGTACCCGTGGGGTTGTTCGGATTGCAGACGAAGATAAGGCGGGTGCGAGGCGTGATCGCCTCCGCCATGGCCGGTAGGTCATGTGCCTCATCGCGGAGCGGGACGCGCACGGAGGTAGCCGCGGCCAGGTCGGCGAGGATCGGATAGGCCTCGAAGGACCGCCACGCGTAGATGATCTCAGCCCCCGGCTCGCCCACAGCCTCGAGCAGCTGCTGGGCCACCCCGACGGAACCGCAGCCCACCGCGACGTGGTCCGGCGGCACGCTGAACCGTTCGGCGATCGCTGCTGTCAGCAGTTCCGCGCCGTTGTCCGGGTACCGGTTGACGCTCTGGGCGGCCTCGGCGATCACCCGGCTGACCGACGGCAGCGGGCCGAACGGGCACTCGTTAGACGAGAGCTTGAACGACCGGCCGCCCGCCGGAGCCGCTGTCGCTCCCGGCAGATAACCGGGCAGGTCATCAAGAATGCGGCGGAACCGCGGGGTGGCATCCTTCACCGGCCCAGTCTCGCATCCCGCTGCCCCTGGCGGGTACCACGGCCGGCTGGGAACGGCCGCGGCGGGCCGCGGAGGCCGGCCGCCCGCCCGCCGTGGTCGCTCCACTCCCGCCGAGCCCGGGGCACCCCGCGATCAGCCCCACGGCCAGCAGCACGGGGCCAGGGGCAGCAGCGGGACGTCATGAGGCCCCTCTCGCGGGGTTCACTGCGATTTGGACGCCAAACGTTGGCTGCGCCACACAGATTCCCCGGTCCTTCCCCGGTCCGGTCCCTCAGGCCGGTGCGGCCGCTCAGCTCTTAAAGCCGCCCCCGAGTTCGATGGCTTTGACGATGAGCAGGAGAACGGAAACGATGAGATAACCGCGCAGCAGCAGCATCGCCATCTTCCGTCCCGTGGACCACTCCACCGGCTTGAGCAGCGCCAGCGGCGGCATGCGCCAGTTCATCCGCTCGGCTTCGCTCATCGTCTGCCTCGGGTGGGGCTGCTTCGGTGACCGCCGGGAGCGCGTGAGCCAGAACCCCGCTCCGATGGCCAGGACGGTCGCCACTAGGCCGACGGCAATCCAGATCGCCGTCAGGGCCGCATTGAGGTTCGAGAACAGCGTGGTCACCACGAGCGTGCCGGACAGGATCAGCAGCACCCCGATGATGAAGCTGGCCAGGATGTTGAGCCAGCGCGGGTTGAGCCAGGGACCGAGCACCTCGTGGTCGTTGCACAGCAGCAGCAGGAAGACACTCGCACTGGGCAGCAGGATGCCGGCTAGGGCCTGAACCGCGGTGGTGAATAGCCCCAGCGGCGCGCCGGGAATGAGAACAATGCCCGCGGCCGCGACGATCATCCCGGTGTAGGTGGCGTAGAAGGGCCGGGCGTCCTTGAAGCTGCGGTGCAGCGAGTGCTTTATCCCGAACACGTCGCCAAAGGCATAGCTGGTGGAGAGGGTCACCGCTGCGGCGCCGATGATGCTGGCATCCAGCAGCACGATCGCGAAGAGGGCGCCGAGCAGCGGGCTGTGATAGTGCGCGAGCGCGTTGGCGATGCCGAGCGCGTCCGTAAAGTGCCCGGCCAGATGCGTACCCCGGACCGCGAAGACGGCTGTGACGAGAATCGCCGTCGCGCCGATGATCACCACGAAGGCGCCGAGCGTGGTGTCGGCTCGTTCATACGGGATGAATCGCGGCGTGATGCGCTTGTCGATCACGTTGGACTGCTGGAAGAACAGCTGCCACGGCGCGACGGTCGTCCCGACGATCGCGATGATGAGCAGGACCGCGTTGGAGGTCACGCCGCCCTGGACCCCCGGCACCACAAAGTGATAGCCGATTGAGCCCCACCGCGGGTGGGACATCAAGGCCATCGGGAACATGACGATACTCACGGCGATGAACAGGAACATGGCCCGTTCCCACCGCCGGAAACTGCCGCTCGTGGTGATTAGGACCAGCACCAGCCCGGCTAGCGGCACAGAAATATAGGGGCTGACGCCGAAATACCGGAGCGCGAGGGACACACCGATGAACTCGGTGACGATGGTCAGGAAGTTGAGGATGAACAGGTCGCCGACGCTGAACCAGCCCCAGAACCGGCCGAACCGCTCGTTGATCAGCCGGGCGTGCCCGACGCCGGTGACCGCGCCGAGCCGCACGACCATTTCCTGGTTGACGATCAGGACCGGGATCAGCAGCAGCAGGGTCCACAGCAAGGTGTAGCCGTAGTCCTGGCCGGCCTGCGCGTAGGTGGCCACGCCGCCGGCGTCGTTGTCGCCCACCATCACGATCAGGCCAGGCCCGACGATGGCGAGGAATGTGATCAGGCGCCGGCGCAGGGTGCGCTGCGAGTCGTCGCCGACCCGGATCCGGCCGAGCGCCCCCTCGATATCCCCCAGGTGGGCCTGATCGAGGACAGCGCTCTGCAGCCGCGGGTCCGGGCGGCGGGGCGGCTCCGGGCGGGGGGCCGCCGGGGCCGGGGGGCCGGCGGAAGGCGGCGCCGGGGCGCCCGATCCTGGCGGGGCCGGTGGCCCGGATGCGGGCGGGGCCGGGGGGCCCGGTCCGGGAGTGTCCGCCGGAGTGGATGCGGGCGAGACCACGGGACCGGACGCCGTCGGCCCGGGCTGAGAAGAGACGGGACCGGACGCCGTCGGCCCGGGCTGAGAAGAGACGGGACCGGACGCCGTCGGCCCGGGCCGAGGGGAGGATGACGGGCCCGGGTGAGCCGATGGAGCGTCCTTGCGGTCGGAAGTCATGGTGGCCTCGCGGTCACTGTGCGTCCCCGGACTGGGCGTTCCCGGACTGGGCGTCCCCGGACTGGGCGCGTCCCGGCCGGGCGTGGCCGGGGCCGGCGTCCTCGTGCGAGGCGATCTCGTGCGGGGCGTTCAGTTGCGGGTCCGATGGCGGCTGAGCTGTCTCCCGGCGCCGCCAGTCGTCGGGCAGCGTGACCTCGAGCACGTCGTCGACCGTGATCAGGCCGACGATCCCCCCGTGCTCGTCCACCACCGGGATGGTGATCAGGTTGTAGTCGGTCATCAGCACGGCGACGTCGACGACGTCGGTGTCGGCCCCCACCCGCATCGGGTCCGTGTCGCACACGTCGATGAGGCGGGTCTGCCGGTCCGCCTGCAGCAGGGTGACGAGCTTGGCCACGCCGCGCAGGCGGCTGTGGCCGTCCACGGCATGCACGCTGGTCAGCGCCTCCGGCTGCAGCGTGGTGGCGGTAACCACGGCGGCAATGGCCTCCGCTACCGAAGCGTCGGATGGCAAGGCCAGGAAATCGACCCCCATCAGGCCGCCGGCGCTGGCCGGATTGAAGCCCATCAGGGTCAGTACCTTGGTGCGGACCCCGGGCGGCAGCAGATCGATGACCGGCTGCCGCCGGTTCTGCGGCAGCTCGGCGATCGCGTCGGCCGCGTCGTCGGGCCGCATCCGGCTCAGCACCTCGGCGATCTCCTCGTCCGTACGCGCGCCGAGCAGCCGGGAGGCCCGATCCTCGTCGAGTTCCTCGAAGACGTCCGCCTCCAGCTCGGGGTCCTCGTGCACCTGCCCGAGGATCTCGGTCTCTTCCTCCTTCGACGCGTCCTCCAACAGGTCCGCGATCTGGGCCGGCTTGAGCCTCCTGATGCGGCCGAACGGGCCACGCAGCAGCGCGCTGCCGGTGTGCCCGATCAGCGGCTCGAACGCCTTCCAGTCACGGAAACGCGCCGGGTCCGCGCCGGACGGCCCGGACCTGCCCAGCAGGAGGGCCCTGAGCAGCCGCGGCGGCCTGCGGCGGGTATCCAGGCCGACCACCATCCGCTCACCGTTGCGGCGTCCCAGCTCGACGTCGGCCGCCCGGACCAGGCGCGCGGTCCCCACATCGATCAGCCGGTGACCGAGCACGTCGCGTTTCAGCAGCACCTCACCGGGGCGCCGCTCGAAATGCCGGAGGTCGAGCCGGTCGCTGGTCAGCCGCAGGGCCTCACCGTCGGAGCCCCCGACCTGCTCGATAGGCACGTAGACCTCACGGCCGCCGACCGTGGCGACCAGACCGGTGACCAGCGGGTAGTCGTCACCGCGGAGACGGGCGATGACGTCGGATAGCCGCCCGATCGGTTCCCCGCTGCGGTCCATGAGCGGCCGTTTAAGCAGTTCGGAAAGGCGTAGAATCTCACGCTGCGTCGCTGGCTCCGGTGCTGCGGATGGAGTTGTCGTCATGAGCGCGCCCACTCCTCGCCTTGGCCATCGGCACGATAAGTGGTCTGCCGCCCGGCCGCCGAAGCATGCGGGTCCCGGGACGGCAGGCTGCCTTCCACGGCGCGTTTCGGGCGGCAGGCGCCGATGGCATCCGACAATGTCATCTCGAGATGAACGGAAGATGACCACCTCGGCTCCATCATGCACCGGAGTGGCACTGGGCGCCGGACCGCCCGGCGTATACCCGGCCCCTGTCTGCGTAGCCCTCCGGTCACCGGCCGCACGGCGCTGACCGGGCTGCTGCAGTTCCGTGCCGGCCGGGCAGGTGGTATGAGTATGAAGACCAGGTCAGAGTGCGAAGAGGGTAAATGCGCACCCGGATCGCGGCCGAGCTGGTAGGGCACCGGCCCCGGGTGTGCCCGGGGCCGCCGCGGCGCGGGAAAGGTCCCAAGAGGAGGAGAACTCAGTGCGCAAGCTTCGCGACCTGGTGAAGGGACGGGAGGCCAAGGACGCCTCGGCCGCCGAAGAGAAGGTGAAAGCCTACGGGCGGCCGAAGCCCCCGGCCGGGGTCAAGCCGATCGGCTCCCTGACCGAGCCGGGGAAAGTGGCCGTAGAGGGCCGCGTCCGCGCCATCGAGATCCGCCCAGTTGAGCAGAACTCGGTACTGGCTCTGGAGATCTCCGACTCGACGGGTGATCTGACCGCGCTGTTCTACGGTCGGTCGCACATCGCCGGCGTGATCTGCGGGTCACTCGTC
>JBEKCN010000021.1:0-12662 GCA_050014855.1 Streptosporangiaceae bacterium
CCTTGCGTGAAATCATGACATTCCCCCTCATCTCTATTCCTAAGGTGTGCTTGGACTCGACCACTCTAGCTATTCAGCCGACGGTTCGCCGCACCAATGCGCTTAATTGAGCAAGACCGGAATTAGTATCCATATTTCCGCAGGATAAGACCGGGCAATAGGAGAACGCTGCCTTTTTTGGCGCGTACCTACAGAAGCCGGGCGTGTCGGGGCGAGATACTGACGCAAACTGGCCGCCGGGCGAAGCGGTCCCGTCTTCTGCCTGCTCATGCGTGTATTTGGTGATGACTATGGCGGTCTTCCCGGACGGCTATGCGCCGGTGATGCGGCGGCCGCCTGGGGGCCTGCAGTTCATGCGGGCATGGCATAAGGAATGGGTGATGCCCACAACCGGGGCTATTTCACCGGCGCGGGACCGGCCGGCTGAAGCACCACTGAAGATGCTGTTCGAGCGGATGGCGGTGCCACTGACTGTGGCGGGAACGCCCGGTACGTGCCTCGGAAAGCGCCGGCTGATGGTCATTTATAGGGTGAAGCTGGACGTGCCCGATATACCGGCCAATATCAGCTATACCGGCCAATATTAGCGGCGCCCATTCCCACAGTCGGGCAATTCCCTGGTGTCCACGGTGATGTGGTTCAACTGCATGCAATTCGTCGGCAAAGAGCCCAGGCCGGTCACCGAACTGGAGCGGCGGGCCCGGACCCCGGACGAACCTGTACGGCATGCGACGCTGGGCCTGGCGTGGAACGAGCGGGACGAGCGCGTGGGCTGCCGCCGGACGAGCGCCAGGTTTTGCTGGACCGGGTAAGACTGCGGGTGGAGACGGATCCGGCACTGGCCGGGCCGCGCGAGATCAGCCTGCCGTACGTGACCCACTGCTGGCGGTGCTACCGGCCCTGACGCAGAGCGGGCGGCGTCCTCAGAGGTTGAAGCCGAGGGCGCGGAGCTGCTCGCGGCCGTCCTCGGTGATGTGCTCCGGGCCCCACGGGGGCAGCCACACCCAGTTGATCCGGAAGTCGGCCACGACGCCTTCGAGCGCCTCGCGGGCCTGGTCCTCGATCACGTCGGTGAGCGGGCACGCCGCGCTGGTCAGCGTCATGTCGATCGACGCGTTCCGCTCCGCGTCCAGGGTGACCCCGTAGACCAGGCCGAGGTCCACGACGTTGATGCCGAGCTCGGGGTCCACCACGTCGCGGAGCGCCTCGAGGACGTCCTCGGTTTCGGAGTTGTCGGCCGGGGTGCCCTCGGCTGGGGCGCCCGTCGCGGCGGCCTCTTCCGGTGCCGGGACCCCGGTGTCCTGCTGGGTGGTCGTGTTCTCGGTCATGATGCCTGTCCTGTCGTCTCGTCCAGCGCCCGCCCGGTGGCGTCCTTCCAGGCCATCCAGCCGAGCAGTGCGCACTTGATCCGCGCCGGGTACTTGGCGACGTCTCGCCCTTCGACTGCATGAGATCGAGGAACTCCCGCGATATCCGCATCGCTTCGCCGACCGGCTTGCCGATAACCAGATCGGACATGACCGAGGCGCTGGCCTGGCTGATCGAGCAGCCGAGCGCGTCGTAGGACACGTCGGTCACCACCGGATCGCCGTCGACGTCCTTGAGCGCGACCCGCATGGTCACCTCGTCCCCGCACGTCGGGTTGACGTGGTGGACCTCGGCGTCGAACGGCTCCCGCAGCCCCTTGTGGTGCGGGTTGCGGTAGTGGTCCAGGATGATCTCCTGGTACAGCGACTGGATCTGCATGTGCGCCTTAGCCGGATCTGTGGTGAGTTAATTCCGTTCGGGCCGGTCAGATCACGCCGAAGAACTTCTGCGCCTGGCGGATGCCGTCCGCCAGCGCGGTCACTTCCTCGTGCGTGTTGTACAGGTAGAACGATGCGCGGGTGCTGGCCTGTACGCCGAGCGCCCGGTGCAGCGGCCACGCGCAGTGGTGCCCGGCACGCACCGCGATGCCCAGCTCGTCGAGCACCTGGCTCATGTCGTGCGGGTGCACGCCGTCGACCTCGAACGAGATCGCCGCACCGCGGCCGGCCGGCTCGGTGGGCCCCAGGATCCGCAGCCCCGCGATGTCGGTGAGCTGGGCCAGCGCGTCGGCCAGCAGAGCCTGCTCGTGGGCGTGGATGGACTCCCGGCCGATCTCGTTCAGGTAGTCGGCGGCCGCGGCCAGCCCGGCCGCCTCCGCGATGGGCATGGTGCCGGCCTCGAACTTGTGCGGCGGGGCCGCGAACGTCGAGTGGTCCATCCAGACGGTCTCGATCATCTCGCCGCCGCCCAGGAACGGCGGCATCTCGTCCAGCAGTTCCCGGCGCGCCCACAGCACCCCGATGCCGGTCGGGCCGCACATCTTGTGCCCGGTGAACCCGACGAAGTCTGCACCCAGGTCCTGCACGCTGACCGGCATGTGCGGCACGGACTGCGCCGCGTCGGCCAGCACGAGCGCGCCCACCGCGTGCGCCCGGTCCGCGATCAGCTTGACCGGGTTGATCGTGCCCAGCACGTTGGACTGGTGGACCAGCGCGACGAGCTTGGTCCGCTCGGTGATCAGGTCGTCGAGGTTGGACAGGTCGAGCCGGCCCTCAGGGGTGACGCTGAACCAGCGCAGGGTGGCCCCGGTGCGCTGGCAGAGCAGCTGCCACGGCACGAGATCGGAGTGATGCTCCATCTCGGTCACGACGATCTCGTCACCGGGCCCGAGCCGGAACCGGCCCGCTGAGCCCGCTGAGCCCGCTGAGTCGTGGGCCGGGGCCCCGGACGAGGCGTTGCCCAGCGCGTAAGCGACCAGGTTGATCGCCTCGGAGACGTTCTTGGTGAACACGATCTCGGCGGCGGAGCGGGCGCCGACGAAGCTGGCCAGCTTGACCCGGGCGCCCTCGTAGGCCGCGGTCGCCTCTTCGCTGAGCTCGTGCGTGGCCCGGTGGATGTTGGCGTTGTGCCGCTCGTAGAAGCCGCTGATCGCGTCGATCACCTGGCGGGGCTTCTGTGAGGTGTTGGCGCTGTCCAGGTAGATGAGCGTCTGGCCGCCGCGCACCTGCCGCTCCAGAATCGGGAAGTCCTTGCGGATCCGCGCGACGTCCAGGGTCATGCCGCCGCCTCCGCCTTGATGAACTTCTCGTACCCGTCGCGCTCCAGCTCTTCGGCCAGCTCCGGGCCGCCCTGGCGGACGATCCGGCCGGCCACGAACACATGCACGTAGTCAGGCTGCACATAGCGCAGGATGCGGGTGTAGTGCGTGATGAGCAGGACGCCGTGGCCCGGGTCGGCGCGGAACCGGTTGATGCCCTCCGACACGACCTTCAGCGCGTCGATGTCGAGCCCGGAGTCGGTCTCGTCCAGGATCGCGATCTTCGGGTTCAGCAGCTCCATCTGCAGCACCTCGTGCCGCTTCTTCTCCCCGCCGGAGAACCCCTCGTTCAGGTTCCGCTCGGCGAAGGCCGGGTCGATGGACAGGCCGGCCATGGCGCTGCGCATGCTCTTCATGAAGTCACGCAGCTTGGGCGCCTCACCCTGCACGGCGGTGACCGCGGTGCGCAGGAAGTTCGACACCGACACCCCCGGCACCTCCACCGGGTACTGCATGGCCAGGAACAGGCCCGCCCGGGCCCGCGCGTCCACGCTCATGGCCAGCACGTCCTCGCCGTCCAGAGTCACCGAGCCCTGGGTCACGTGGTACTTGGGGTGCCCGGCGATGGCGTAGGCCAGGGTGGACTTGCCAGAGCCGTTCGGCCCCATGATCGCGTGTGTTTCTCCCGCGTTGACGTCCAGGTCGACACCGCGCAGGATCTCGCGGAGCGTACCGGCCGCCTCCTCCACACTCACGTGCAGGTCGCGGATCTCAAGCGTCGCCATATCTAAGGTCTCCAGAAATTCTTCAGTTCAACTACGTCTGCGGGCGGTGCTCACCGGAGCGCGACGTATACGTCGTCGCCGTCGGTCTTCACGGGGTAGACCGGCACCGGCTCGGTGGCCGGCGGCCCGGTCGGCTCCCCGGTCCGCACGTCGAAGCAGGATCCGTGCAGCCAGCACTCCAGCGTATGGTCGTACACCTCGCCCTCGGACAGCGGGACCTCGGCGTGGGAGCAGACGTCGTGCAGCGCGTACACCTCGCCTTCGGCCTGTACCACCGCGACGGGGGTGCCTTCCACGTCCACGCCCAGCGCGCCGTCCTCGGGCACGTCCTTCAGCGAGCAGGCGAACACGAACTTCTGGCTTGCGCCGTCCTGCACCGTGTCGCCGGGAGCTTCGTCCGGTTCGGCCTGGGTCATCCAAGCTCCGCCTCAACCGCGGCCGAGACCCGCTCGCGCAGGTCCGGCACCCGGATCTTGTCCAGCAGCTCGCCGAAGAAGCCCTGGATGACCAGGCGGCGCGCCTGCTCGAAGGGGATGCCCCGGGCCATCAGGTAGAACAGGTGCGTGTCCTCCAGCCGGCCGTTGGCGCTGGCGTGCCCCGCGCCGCGCACTTCGCCGGTGAGAATCTCCAGGTTCGGCACCGAGTCGGCGCGCGCCCCGTCGGTCAGCACCAGGTTCCGGTTGTACTCGTAGGTGTCCGTGCCGTTCGCCTCCGCGCCGATCAGCACGTCGCCGATCCAGACGCTGTGCGCGCCGTCGCCCTGCAGCGCGCCCTTGTACAGCACGCGGCTGCGGCAGTCCGGCGCCGTGTGGTCGACGAACAGCCGGTGCTCCAGGTGCTGGCCGGCGTCGGCGAAGTACAGCCCGTTCAGCTCGGCGTCCCCGCCCCGGCCCGCGTAGGAGACGGACGGGACGATCCGGACCACGTCACCGCCAAACGACACGATGGTGTGCGAGATCCGCGCGTCCCGGCCCAGCCGCGCGTGGTGGTGGGACAGGTGCACAGCGTCATCGTTCCAGTCCTGGAGGCTGATCACGTCCAGCGACGCGCCGTCCCCCACCAGCAGCTCGACGTTGTCGGCGTAGGTCGCGCTGCCCTGGTGGTCGAGGACCAGCGTGGCGCGGGCCATCGGCCCGACGTCCACGACCGTGTGGCCGAACGCGGCCCCCTCGGTACCTTCGCCGCGGACGCTGATGATGGTGGGCGCGGACGTGACCGTCTCCGCGGGCACGGTGATCACCGTGGCCGCGGGAAAGGAAGCGAACGCACGCGCGCTGACCCGGTCGCTCGGCACGTACGCCGACCCTATCCTCGGATCGCCGCGCTCGGCCTTCTCGGCCTTGACCTCAGGTGACGGAGTGACCTCCAGGGTCCAGCGGCCCTCGGGCAGCGGGTCGGCCCCGTGCAGGCCGCGCAGGCGGCGCAGCGGGGTGAACCGCCACTCCTCCTCGCGGCCCGTCGGGACCGGGAAGTCCGCCGGGTCGTACGACTGGTGCTCATGCAGCCTGGAGACGGGCGCATCGGACTCGAGCGCCCCCTGAAGAAGCGACATCAGCCGACCGCCCCCTCCATCTGCAGCACGATCAGCCGGTTCAGCTCCAGCGCGTACTCCATCGGCAGCTCACGCGCGATCGGCTCGACGAAACCACGCACGATGGTGGCCGCGGCCTCATCCTCGGTCATGCCCCGGCTCATCAGGTAGAACAGCTGATCCGCGGAGATCTTGGACACGCTGGCCTCGTGGCCCATCTCCACGTCGTCCTCGCGCACGTCCACATACGGGTAGGTATCGGACCGGCTGATGGTGTCGACCAGAAGCGCGTCGCACTTCACCGTGGACCTGGAATGCTCCGCGCCCTCCTGCACCTGGACCAGGCCCCGGTAGGACGTGCGCCCGCCAGCTCTGGCCACGGACTTGGAGATGATCTGGGAGGAGGTGTTCGGCGCGCAGTGCACCATCTTGGCCCCGGCGTCCTGGTGCTGGCCCTCACCGGCAAACGCCACCGACAGGGTCTCGCCCTTGGCGTGCTCGCCCATCAGGTAGACCGCCGGGTACTTCATCGTCACCTTGGAGCCGATGTTCCCGTCGATCCACTCCATCGTCGCGCCCTGCTCGGCGATCGCGCGCTTGGTGACCAGGTTGTAGACGTTGTTCGACCAGTTCTGGATCGTCGTGTACCGGCAGCGCGCGTCCTTCTTCACGATGATCTCCACCACCGCGGAGTGCAGCGAGTCCGACTTGTAGATCGGCGCGGTGCAGCCCTCGACGTAGTGCACGTAGGCGCCCTCGTCCACGATGATCAGGGTCCGCTCGAACTGGCCCATGTTCTCGGTGTTGATCCGGAAGTAGGCCTGCAGCGGAATGTCCACGTGCACGCCCTTCGGCACGTAGATAAACGAGCCGCCGGACCACACCGCGGTATTCAGCGCGGCGAACTTGTTATCACCCGGCGGGATGACCGTGCCGAAATACTCCTGGAACAGCTCCGGGTGCTCACGCAGCGCCGTATCGGTGTCCAGGAAGATGACACCCTTTTCCTCCAGGTCCTCACGGATCTTGTGATAGACGACTTCGCTTTCATACTGCGCCGCCACCCCCGCGATGAGCCGCTGCTTCTCCGCCTCGGGGATACCCAGCTTGTCGTAGGTGTTCTTGATGTCAGCCGGCAGATCGTCCCAGCTCTCGGCCTGCTTCTCCGTCGACCGGACGAAGTACTTGATGTTCTCGAAATCGATGCCGGACAGGTCCGCGCCCCAGGCCGGCATCGGCTTGCGCCCGAACATGCGCAGCCCCCTCAGCCGCAGGTCCAGCATCCACTCCGGCTCGTCCTTCAGCGCTGAGATGTCGCGGACTACGTCCTCGGACAGGCCGCGGCGCGCAGCCGTGCCCGCCACGTCCGAGTCGGCCCAGCCGAACTTGTACGTGCCCAGGCCGTCCAGGTTGTCCTGCGGTGCGGTCGTCGTCGTCATACGAAGAGTCCATCCCTCGTTTTGTCAGCGGCTCGTGATAGCTTCCGTCGCGTCTGGCCGGTATCAAACCGGATCCGCCCCAAGCCATGAGGTGGCGGCGCGGGGAGACTTCTAGGGGTTGCCCCAGTCTGTGAGCCGTGAACCAACAGCGTGACCGGCAGGTCACGGCTGGAGTCCAGGCCTGCCCAAGGCTTGGAGGATGCCAAATGAAGAGCCCTCCGGAGCTCGCAGCGGTTCACCATGGCTGACCGCCACGGCATTCCGCGCCTGCCTGAGCGCTTATGCCCTGGCGGTCAGCCAGGGAGTGACCGGTGACGTGCGTGGTGCAGATACCGTCGCCGTGGGCGATGGTAGCCAGCCGCTGTACCGGGCGGCCCAGCAGCCGGCTGAAGGCCTCGGTCTCCGCCTCACACAGCTGCGGGAACTCCTCGGCCACGTGCGCGACCGGGCAGTGATGCTGGCACAGCTGCTCACCGCCGGCCAGTGCCGCCGCGGCCTCACCGGCCATGGCGGTCTCACCGGCCGCTGTGTCAGCCGGGGCCGGGGCGGGGGTGGGAGCTGGTGCCGCGGACGCGGAGGCAGCGTAGCCGTCCGCGGACAGCGCGTCGGCCAGTGCCCGCACCCGATCGCCGGGCGCCACCCCGGCCAGCACCGCGCCGTACCGGCGCTCCAGCTCGGAAACCTGGTGGCGGGCGAACTTCTCGACCGCGGCCGGGCCGGCCTCGGCGGCCAGGAAGCGCAGCGCACTGCTGGCCAGGTCGTCGTAGGTGTGCTCGAACGCACTGCGGCCAGCGTCCGTGATCGCGAACAGCCGGGCCGGCCGGCCCCGGCCCCGGCTGGCGTACGTCCGGGCGGAGCGGGTCTCGATCAGGCCCTCGGCGAGCAGGTTGTCCAGGTGACGGCGGATCGCGGCCGGGGTCAGCCCGAGCCGGCCGCCGATCACCGACGCGGTGGACGGCCCAAGCTCCAGGATCAGCCGGGCGACCCGGGCCCGGGTGCCCCGCTCGGCCCGGGCCTGCGCGGACAGCTCGCTCCCGGGCCGCGGCCGCGCCGCCGGCCCCCCCAGGTGTGGTGAATCCGGCGAGCCGGGCGGACCCGCGCGCACGGAACGGCCGGCCGCGGCATCGTGTGCCGCCGCCAGGCTCACCCTCCCGGGCTCCGTGTCCGCTGTCCGCATGTTTTTCACAACACTAGTATGCCGTAAATAAGTCCGCCTCGGCAAAGTTTACCGAACGTCAATGTGACGTAAATCGCGGGGCGGGCCGTCCGGCCCGCAAACCGGCCCCGGCCCCGTAACGTCGTAGGTGTGCGGACTCCCGGATGGTCCCGTTCGGCCGTCAGGAACAGCTGCGGCACGGCCGGATCGTATTCCGCACCCGGTCCAGGCGCCCGGGGGCCGTTTCCGCCCCGAGCCGATGAGGAAAGAACGGCACATCATGGCCTCCTCCGAGCCCGGTAAGCCCAGCCTGCCGGACGTACCCGATCTGCTGGACGTCCCGGTGCCGGCCGGCCCGCCCGTGCTCGCGATCAGCGACCTGCACCTGCCGCCGCGCCGCACCGGCGACTCCGCGCGCACCTGCGGCGTCCTGGCCGCCCGGCTGGCGGCGGAGCCGGGCCCCGTCACCGTGGTGCTGGCGGGTGACATCGTCGAACTGCTCGGCTTCCCGCAGGCCACCGCGGCGGAGATCCTGCGCGAGCACGAGGCCCTGTGCGCCGCCCTCACCGCGGTGACCGAGCGCGGCGGCCAGGTCATTTACGCGATCGGCAACCACGACAACGAGCTGGCCTGGGACATCAAGACCGCGGACGCGGTCCGGGAGATGACGGGGGCCCGGCTCTGCCTGGCCGCCAACCTGGTGCTGCCCAGCGGCCGGAAGATCCGGGTCGAGCACGGCCACCAGCTCGATCCGTACAACTGCTTCCACGACCAGCGCAACTGCCTGGACACCCCGCTCGGCCACCACATCGTGCGCCAGGTCCTGCCGCGGATCGAATGGCTGGGCCGGGACTGGCTCGACGGCGCGCACGAGATGGCCGACCCGGCCGACTTCCCGGCCTTCGTCGGCTCCCGGCTTTTCTACCGCAAGCTGGTCCGGCACGCCTGGTGGCTGGTCCTGCTGCCGGTTCTGCTGCTGCTCTGCCTGCGGATATCAGAAATCTTCGAGCTCGAGTCGCGTTACCCGGACACCACCCGGTGGGTGCACGGCGCCGAAGTGCTCGGCTACGGCGCGGTGGCCGACCTGATCGTGGTGGCCGTGATCATCGCGGTCGTCTCCCGCCGGGCCTGGACGGCGATCAGCGAGCTGGCCCTGGCTGAGCGCGGTTACGGGCAGAACCGTGCCGCCCGGCAGCGCGCCGTGGACCTCACCGGCGACGGCTACCGCGGTTTCCTGTCCGGCCACACCCACCACCCCGAGCTGGACAAGGCCGGCTCCGGTTTCTACGCCAACACCGGATCATGCACCACGGTGGTCGAGGCGACCATCACCCGGCCCGGCCTGCCACCCGCGTACCTGCGGGCGCAGCAGATCACCTGGGTGGAGATCACCGCTGATCAGGTCATCCTGATGGCCGCGCGGATCCAGCTGCCCGGTGCCACCCGGCTGGAACGCTTCGCCGCGTACGGCCACAGCCAGTTCTCGGCCACCCCCGTTCAGGTCGCGACCTGGGCACCCGGGCCAGGCAGCCTTGATACCGGCAGCTCTGGTGCCGGCGCCCCGGGCGGAAACGACCGCCCATAGACTCGCAAACGTGAGCAGCGTTCCCGCCGTCGAACTGGCGAGCCTGGTGAAGCGGTACCGGCACGCGACCGCGGTGGACGGGCTGACGCTGAGCGCCGCGCCCGGCGAGGTGACCTCCATTCTGGGGCCCAACGGCGCGGGCAAGACCACCACCATCGAAATCTGCGAGGGCTACCGGCAGGCCGACGGCGGGACGGTGCGGGTCCTCGGGCTGGACCCGGCCCGCGACGCCCGCGCCCTGCGGCCCCGCGTCGGGGTCATGCTGCAGTCGGGCGGGGTACCGCCCGCCGTCCCGGCCCGGGAGTACCTGCGGTTGCTGTCCCGCTTCCACACCCACCCGCTGGATCCGGACGGCCTGCTCGTCCGGGTCGGGCTGACCGAGGCGGCCCGGACCCCGTACAAACGGCTGTCCGGCGGCCAGCAGCAGCGGCTGGCCCTGGCCGCCGCGGTCATCGGCCGTCCCGAGCTGGTCTTCCTGGACGAGCCCACGGCGGGGATGGACCCGCAGGCCCGGCACGCGACCTGGGACCTGATCAGCGAACTGCGCTCGTCCGGGGTGGCCGTGATTCTCACCACGCACTTCATGGACGAGGCCGAGCGGCTGTCGGACCAGGTGGCAATCATCGACCACGGCCGGCTCGTGGCCGGCGGCACCCCCGCCGAGCTGTGCGGCGTCGCGGGCCAGCTCCGGTTCCGCGCCGAAGCCGGGCTGGACACCGACGGGCTGCTCGCCGCCCTGCCCGACGGCAGCGCGGCCAAGGAGTCCCCGGCCGGGCACTACGTCATCGAGGTCCCGGACGGAATCAGCCCGCAGCTGCTCGCTTCGGTGACCGCCTGGTGCGCCGAGCACGGCGTGCTGCCGACCAGCCTGCGGATTGAGAGCCGGACCCTGGAAGACGTCTTCCTGGAGCTGACCGGAAAGGAGCTGCGCTCGTGACCGCGGCCGATGCTGTCGCCCCAGCAGTCCCCGGCGCCATCCCGCCAGGGGCCTTCGAGCCGGCCCCCGGCGCCGCCCCGCTGCCGCGGATGATCGCGGCGCAGACCGCGATGGAGACGCGCACACTGCTGCGCAACGGGGAGCAGCTCACGGTCACGCTCGTGATCCCGCTCGCGCTGCTGGCCATGTTCAGCCTGGAGCCACTGGTCAACTTCGGCGGCGGCAGCCGGGTCGACTTCCTGGCTCCCGGCATCATCGCGCTGGCCGTGATGTCGACCGCGTTCACCAGCCAGGCCATCTCCACCGGGTTCGAGCGCCGCTACGGCGTGCTCAAGCGGCTTGGCGCCACGCCGCTGTCGCGGACCGGGCTGATCTCGGCCAAGACGGCCACCGTCATCATCGTCGAACTGCTGCAGGCGGCCATCATCACCGCCGCCGCCGCCGGTCTCGGCTGGCGGCCGCACGCCTCGGCCCTGGCGTTCCTGACCGTGCCGCTGCTGGTCCTGGTGGGGACCGCGGCGTTCAGCGGGCTGGCCCTGCTGATGGCCGGCACGCTGCGCGCCGAGGCGACGCTCGCCCTGGCCAACCTGGTCTACATCGTGCTGCTCGGGGTGGGCGGCGTGGTGTTCCCGCTGACCAAGTTCCCCGCCGCGGTGCGGCCGCTGCTCACGCTGCTGCCCACCGGCGCGCTGGCCACCGGGCTGCGGGCCGTACTCGCGCACGCCGCCGGGGTGCCCGTCCGTGACCTGATTGTGCTGACCGTCTGGGCTGTCGTGACCATCGGCCTGGCCATACGCACATTCCGCTGGGAGTGAGTGCGCCGCCCAGGACGGGCCGCCCAGCGCGCCCGGCCCGGCGAGGATCACGGCAGATGACCGGCCCGGCCGCGCTGGTCCTGACCGGGATCGTGTCCGTTCAGCTGGGCGCGGGCGTGGCTACCCGCCTGTTCCACCAGCTGGCTCCCGCCACCGTGACCGGCCTCCGGCTGTGGAGCGCCGCGCTGATCCTGCTCATCGTGGGCGGCCGGGGAGCCTGGGCGGCCAGCACCGACGTGGCGGCCCGCCGGGCCTGGCGTGACGCCCTCACCACGGTCGCGTTCGGCGTCTGCCTGGGCCTCATGAACTACGTCTTCTACCAGGCCATCGCCCGGATCCCGCTCGGCGTCGCGGTGACCGTCGAGTTCCTCGGCCCGCTGGCGGTCGCCGTGGCCGGCTCCCGCCGCCCGGTCGACCTGCTCTGGGTGGCGCTGGCCGCCGCCGGCGTCGTGCTGCTCACCGGGACCGGTACCGCGCACCTGAACGCCGCCGGGATCATCTTCGCCGCGCTGTCCGCGGCCGGCTGGGCTGGCTACATCGTGCTCAGCGCGGCCACGGGGCGCCGCTTCCCGGGATCGTCGGGCCTGGTCATCGCCATGCTGGTGGCCGCGCTCGTGGTCACCCCGACCGCGGTCGCGGCGGCCGGGCCCGCCCTGCGGCGGCCGTCCGTCCTGGCCACCGGGGCCAGCGTCGGGGTGCTTTCCTCAGCGATCCCGTACGGGGTCGAGCTGCGGGCGCTGCGGCGGCTGTCGACGAAGGTGTTCGGCATCTGGATGAGCCTGGAACCGGCCGTGGCGGCGCTGATCGGCCTGGCCCTGCTCGGCCAGCACCTATCCGTCAGCGAATGGGCCGCCGTCGGCTGCGTCGTGGTCGCCTGCGTCGGCGCCGCGCGCTCCGCTCCGCCGGCCCCGGCTCCCTCGGCCTCTGATCTCCCGGGCCCGGCCCCGGCGCCCGTCTCCCCGGAGCTCAGTGCCCCGGACGCCGTAGCCGCCTCGGGTCCCGCCCCCGCGCCGAGACGGACTGATTGAGCTATTCCTGGTAGGCCTTTGCTTCGTCGATCCAGCTTTGCGTCTCATGCTCGGACAGGCCCACCACCGGTCCATGCCGTTCTTCGATCATCTCCTTCAGGTTCGCCGGGTTGCGGTGACGCAGCTCCTTGATCGAATCGACGCCAATGCTCTTGAGCATCTCCTTGTACTTGGGGCCGATTCCATTGAGCTTGTCGAGGTCATTCACAACGTGCTCAGACATCTCGCCATCCTCCCCTGTACCGGCGGTCAGCAGCGCACCGACGGCTCCTTGAATCCCCTCAGACTCAGGCTAGGGTGCCGTGGGTGTTCCTACAAGCTC